>SKIL01000253.1 GCA_007116425.1 Bacteriovoracaceae bacterium
CGGCAACTCAAATATGTGAAAAGAAATTCTGAAATGAGATCATTTGATAATTATAGATCAAAAAAACCTAAAGAATTAGGACCCACAGATTTTTCGCACATAAAAAATTAAGAATCCAAATAGACCATTGAGCGAATACTCACTCCGCTGACCGGTCGAAGAAAAACAATATCTCCAGTAGCGGCCTTATCCACTTCACAGTTCATACCATTTTTCATGAAATCGAGACTTAAAGACTTCTCTTTTCCATCTGGTGTATAAATTCTAAGTTTTTGACCAACTTCGAGTATTTTTGAAGGGGCCTTTACAATAAAAGCAATATGCGAGTCCTTTTGAACATCGACAACATCACCAATATAGCTCTCATCTCTATTTTGAAGCCGTGAGTTCTTTAGCTTTTTAAACAATACATCTGACTTATTTGCTCTAAAAAAGCCTTTTATCAAAGAACATGGCCAATAGGCCTTTAGTAATCTATCACGCTCTTTTTCTTCTAACTCTACCAGCCTATTAAGTGATAATTCACAGAGTAAACTCTCCAAGTTAAATTCAAGACCTCGATAGAACCTATCATCAATTCTAAGGTGATCTATTCCAGCATCACGAAGAGTATCGTACTCATCAAGTAGGCAATGATCTTTTAGGTGAAACATAAAGGTACCGTGTCGATTCTCAACGATCGGAAATCCACTGTGAGGACTTTCTTGAGAGGAGCCAATAATCTCCAATGCCTTCTGATTAAAGTCTTCTTTCGTCTCTTCAATAATGTCTTCTGAAGCGACAGGAGAGACGAGCTTTCGAGGAGAATAAAATAATAAAATGCGCCCAATACCTAGTAATTCAAACTTAACTCTCTCTTTAAATTCATTTCTCAGAACTTCAAGAATTTTCATGAGTCGCTGTTTTGGGATTTCTATCGACAGTATAACTTTCTCAAGTTTCTCTCCACCATATTGAATCCATTTTTTAATGGCCTCTAAATTATGATTTCCCGTCTCAAGACTTAAATGAACTCTCAAATTAGAAAACCTGTCACAAACTTCAAGTACATATTCGTATGCACCGGGGTCTTGAACCCGTATGGCGTCAAATAACTCAAGGTCTATTTTATCAAGAATTTTTAATGCATTCTCAAAACGTGATTGAGTCATTAAAATATCCCACTCCAAAACAACCTTTTGATGTGAGGCCTTTACAGATTTTAATTCAGATGCGAGTTCATTTACTTGTGAGCTTTTAAGACTACCAAATCGCGAAAGTTCTGCAGCACTAAGAATAATTTCATCCACATCTATGTTTTCAACAATACCCTTAACCTCTACTGATTCTTGTAAGTAAACAACGTAGCTCACGACTCAACCCTCGCTCTCACAAGATTAAAAGGCTCAACTTCGGGGTAGTATGGAATTTTCACAAGTGTTCCAGGCCGAGACTTTGAAGGTCGCTCTCCGTTAAAAGTAGAAAACTCTAACTCAGCAACATGTATAGGCCCTCCACTAAAAGGAACAATTTCAACTTCGCATTTTTGCCTAAACGGACTGCGAACCTCTAGTAGAATGCATTGATCTTTTAACGTTTGTGAAACAACGCCGATCACTTGAAAGTCTTGAATGACACCTTCTCGCTCATGGTATATAGAGTCACTCCCGGCCTCTTCTACAAGTGAACCCTCGGTGTAGTCGCGATGAGAAACTTTGCGAAGTTCATTCTCCCACCTCTCAAGATCATCAGATAAAAAATGACCATGCTCACGGTAAAAATTTAAGGCCTCAGAGTATACCTGTGAAACAGTTCCAGCATAGTGATGACTCTTCATTCTTCCTTCAACTTTTAAAGAATCAATTTCAGCGTCAATAAAGTCTTGAAGTAAGCGAATTCCCATCAGATCTTTGCTGCTCATAAAATAAGAGTTTTTTGCTACGATATCAGGATTTTTAAAATCTAATTGATATTCAAAACGACAGCTATGTGCACAGCCACCTCGGTTACTATCTCGACCTTGGGTATAGTTTGAAATCACACAATTTCCTGAATACGCCATACACATTGATCCGTGTATAAACAATTCCACCTCAAGCCCTGTGGCCTGTTTTATTTTTTTAGCATCCGCTATCGACACTTCACGCCCAAGAACCACTCTTTTCACGCCCATTTTTTTCCACAACATGGCCGAAGCTATATTCAAACAACTGGCCTGAGTAGAGAGATGGATTTCGAGGTTAGTGTGCTTTTTTATCGTTTCAATAACCCCGAGGTCAGACACAATAACCGCATCAACTTTGAGCTGCTCTAGTTCACAGATAAAATCGACAAGATTTTCAAGGTCGTGGTCGTGTAAAAAACTATTGAGAACAACAAAGACTTTTGTTCCTCTCGCATGGGCAAACTCGACTCCTTCTCGAAGCTCCACCGAAGTAAAGTTTTCAGCAGCAGAGCGAAGTCCAAAAGACTGCCCTCCTAAATAAACTGCGTGGGCCCCGTAAAGAGTCGCAACTTTTAACTTCTCTAAACTTCCCGCTGGCGCTAGAAGTTCTGGTATAAATTTATCACCATGCGTCATATCTTATTCTCATTATTACAATTATATGCCGCTTTTAGTTAGCAGAAAAAATGGATAGAATAAAGAAATAGGAGCACAATTACATGTTTAAGACGATCAAACGCCTCTTTTTTCTCTCTTTTTTAGCTGCCGCAGCACTTATTGCGTATAAAATTTCTCTAACTCCACAAATGGTCATTCCTTTTCCCTACAAAATAGAACTTTCAAGTTCTACAAATCTTTTTGAGGAGCGCTCAGATACAAACCCACATATTGTCATTCTTGGTGACAGAATGGGAAAAACACTTGTCCACTATCTTCCACCTCTTACAACTTTAGTCTCTCAAGGTTTAAGAAACCCACTTGTCATTCAGAACTGGTCGCAAGAAGGAGAAGGAATTCATCGAAGTGTAGAAAAACTAAAAAGGTATGCAAAAGAGTACGATAACTTGCCATCGATGATTATTTTCCACGGCGGCTCCCAGGAATTTTACGAAAAGCGCTTCTCCTTGGAAAACCGAGAAGCAATTCTTAAAAATTTTGAATACTATCAAAACGATGCTCTGGCCTCAGCTGTCATTCTTCTGCCTTGGCTCTCAAGGCTCATTTATCATCCAATGGAGTTGGTTAAACTTGGGCCTGTGATTGATAAAGACGAAAACCGTTACACCTCACTTCAAACGCAACAAAGAATGGAGTTAACTTTTAAGTTTTTCGATTATCACTTGCAAGAGATGATTTCACTCGCCCGACAACATGACAGTACACTCATTTTCATCACAACACCGGTTAATCTTGAAGAGCCGCCTAGAACAATCTGTACCAATGCCCATGACCAAGAAAAGGATCAGGCCCATAAGCAAATTGAAGAGTTACTTGCTGAAGGAAGAACCAAAGAAGCCTTTTCAATGGCCGAGAGATTGTATGAAGAAAATATTGGTAATGCCATGACTGCTTACCTTTACGGATTAACGGCCAAGGCAAACAATCAAATTTCCGTCGCGAGAGAAGCTTTAATCCAGGCGGCCGCAACAGATTGTGAGACCTGGAGAATTAACCCCGTATTCAATTCTCTTAAGGCCCATTATGCCCACAAAGAAGATCTCTTTTTCATAGACTTTGATCGAATGCTTAATCAGCAACTCGGACAAAACGTGTTATTTCTCAACCCGATCTATCCACAACACCTTTTCTATCAACGATTAACTCAAATTTTAGCAAGGGAAATTAGGACAATTTTACAGCTGCCTCTGTAGGTACGAAGCAGCTGTAAAAATTTAATTAGATAAGATTCATAGACTTTACACTGTCGCGTTCAGCACGTAATTCATCAAGAGTAATTTGAAATTTCTCTTTTCCAAATTCATTGTGCTCAACTCCTTCGATAACTTTTAACTTTCCACCTTCAGTTCGACATGGATAAGAAAAAATAAGTCCCTCATCAACTCCATACTCTCCACGCGAACATAAGGCCATTGAGTATGTTTCACCTTCAGGTGTATCGTGAGTAAGGTTGTAAACAGCATCAACAACAGCATTTGCAGCTGAGGCCGCAGAAGAAGCTCCACGAGCTTTAATAATCGCAGCACCACGCTTTTGAACAGTCTCAATGAACTCACCTTTTAGCCATTCTTCATCCTTAATAACTTCGTGAGCTGACTTTCCATCAATTTTTGCATTATAAAAATCAGGATATTGAGTAGCAGAGTGGTTCCCCCAAATTGTCATTTGAGAAATAGATGTCACATCAACACCAGCTTTTTGAGCAAGCTGAGTCTTTGCTCTGTTCTCATCCAGTGAAGTCATGGCGAAAAAGCGACCATTAGGAATATCCGTCGCCGCATTCATCGCAATCAAAGCATTTGTATTACATGGATTACCTACAACAAATACGCGTACATCACTTGCTGCATGGTCGTTAATCGCTTTACCTTGGGCCGTAAAAATTCCACCATTAACTTTTAAAAGATCGGCGCGCTCCATTCCATCTTTACGAGGAACTGAACCAACTAAAATCGCCCAATTGACATCCTTCATCGCCACAGAAAGATCACTTGTACAGGTAATCTTCTTTAATAGAGGAAAAGCACAGTCGTCTAGCTCCATCGCGACACCACCGAGGGCCCCCATGGCCGGTTCTAGTTCTAGCAACTGAAGCTCTACGTCAGTTTCAGGTCCAAACATCTGACCAGAAGCAATTCTAAATAATAGGGCATAGCCAATCTGTCCGGCCGCACCAGTTACGGCCACTTTAACGCGTTTACGAGTTGAGCTCATCAAGACTCTCCTTTATGTAGTTTGTAATATACTGACACAGTACGATAATAAAAAACTTCGCACTTAAATTATCATTTTTACGCCATTTATGTAGTCATACCGTGTTAGAAACGAATATTCTCTGAGGAAAATTTTTGTGATATAAAGTTAGTTCATAATATCTCAACAAGGTTTACAATTAAAAATGAGCGAAAAAGAACAAAGTAATTCTTCAAAAAAACCTCGGCGCCCTCGTCGCAGAAGATCAAAGTCAAATCGGCCAAACAGTGAAAATAAAAACACACCGCAAAATGCATCACCTGGCGCAAAAAACGACAGGACTTCGAAGTCCAAAAATAATCGTAGAAGACGACGCCGGAGTGGTCCAAAACTAAGGCCAGAAGAAAGAATCTTTAAAAAATACGATAATTTGCTTGAGCAACATCTCAACGCCAGAAGAAAATATTATGACCTCTTTAACCGAGCTGACCCCAAACAGAAGGAAAAGCTTGAGCGCAACTTCTACAAAACAGTTGCTGACCTCAGGGATTTTGAGGCCTCTCTAAAAGGCAACGATTTAAAAATATTTCTAGATCGCTTTGAGCAATGTGGTGAGCTTGACAGAACTTATAGCCAAAATCACAGCATTGAGACAGACTCAGAAATTATCACACTTGAAAACGCTGAAAATGAGAACGGAGAAGTACAGATCAGAATTCCTTCTTATCCAAAGATAGAAGAAATTGAGGATCCGCACTTCTTAGAAATTCAAAAGGCCGCAAAGCAAGATTTTAAGTCAGACACAGAAGAGTCTGTCGGAACATACGAAGACTATCTCGCCTATAAGGAACAAAAATCTTCATAGAAGGCCTTAAGACTCCGAAGACTTTAGGGCCTCAGCATTTTCAAGGTAATAAGCAACAGTATTCTCATAGTCCTTTAAAACCGTCTGTTTAAGCTCTTCTTTTGGAATATCCAAAATAATGGAAACCTTTGCTAGCATCTTAAGTGGAATACTGCATAATGAGCGCTCAACATTACTGATAAACTGACCATTTTTATAGCCTAACATTTTTGAAAGGTCAGACTGTGAATAAGCTTTAGGATGACTCATTCTTTTGTGCCGAATGAGCTTGGCAATATTCTCAAAAGATCGCATAGTTAAGACTCCCCAGTCCATAGACGAACAACTATGAATAAAATTAATATAAAAACGATTAGTTAAATATGCTAACTTAAGAAATCTTAAACTAGTTTTAACTTTAACACAAGGTATTACAGGTAAAAAATGGCGAAAAGAATAAATTTATGCTCCTGGAATGTTAATGGACTTAGGGCCGTCTCAAAAAAGAACTTTGCCGACTGGGCACTAGAAGGAACAAAGAACAAAGGGCCTTGGCATATCATTGGTCTACAAGAAACAAAACTTAAACGAGAGCAAGTGCCAACGGGATTACTTGAACAATTAAGTGACTACGAACTCCACACCAGCGACGCACAAAGGGCCGGTTACTCTGGAGTGGCCCTATTCATTCATAAAAAAATTAAGCCGATTAAAATTTTTGAAGGAATTGGAAACGACAAGTTCGACTGCGAAGGAAGGACTTTAACCTTAATCACGGAGAACTTTATCGCAATCAATGCATATTATCCTAATGGTCAAAGAGATCATGGACGAGTTGACTACAAACTGGAGTTTTCTCAAGCTGTATTAGATATGGGGCTCAATTTAAAAAAAGAACACAAACTTCCACTTGTTTTAATGGGAGACTTCAATACTGCGCACCAAGAAATAGATCTTAAGAACCCTAAAACAAATCAAAAAACAACCGGTTTTTTACCCATTGAGAGAGAGTGGATAGACAAGCTTTTGGCCAGCGGAATGAAAGACATTTTTCGAGATCAGCACCCCAACCAAGAAGGCCATTACACTTGGTGGACCTATCGAAATAATTGTCGCGCAAAGAATGTTGGCTGGAGGATCGACTATTTCTTTACATGTCCGGAAGTAGATAAACTTAAACCTAAAGCAGAAATATTGTCTGAAGTTCTGGGTTCAGATCACTGCCCTATTTCATTGCACTTAAACGTTTAATTTTGCTCTCGAGAATAGACTTTATTTCCACAAAAAAATGTCATTTCGACTAAATTTTGCAAACCTTCCCTTTGAGAGAAATCCCCATCGGTCTGGCAAAGTTTGGCCAAAAATTGTTCAGGACTCAATGAGGCCGAATTATCAGGAGTCTTAACAGCAATGAAACTTGCATTCACGCCAGGTGCAATTCGACCGAGGCATTTTTGAAGTCCAAGTATATCGGCACCAGCTGCTGTTGCACGGTATAAGGCCTTAGTATAAGTGGCATCTTTCGAGACTTTTTGATTTTGTCGAACAAACGAATCCATCACGTCAAACATTGACAATAAAGGTCCCCCACCGATATCAGAGCCAAGGGCCCAACGAATCCCAAAACTCTCGGCCTTAGAAAAGTCGAAAAGTCCAGAGCCTAGACCTTTCTCTTTCAGAGGTGCATTCGATGTAGGGCAATGTGCAATCGAAGTTTGAGTTAAGGCCAAAGTCTCAAGTTCCTCATCACTTAAGTAAATGCCATGCCCCATTATCGTTTTTGAAGACAGAATATTTGCTCGCTCGTAGACTTGGGTATAGTTTTTAACGTCCTCATAACCTTTTTGAACCTTATAGAGGTCTAGAACAAACTTACATTCCTCTGGAGTTTCAGAGAGGTGAGTTTGAATAAAGCAATCATTTTGACGTGCAACTTGGGCCACTTCAGACATAAACTTTCCGCTTACAGTCGGTGCAAACCGCGGAGTTAAGGCATATCGGTCCTTATATAAACCGGCCAATTTTTTAACGTCATTCATGGCCTCCTGCTCTGAGTGACATAAGTACTCAGGGCCATTTTCAGTCATGAGCACATTACCCAGAATAAAATCGCCACAAAAGTTCTCAAGACCCATTTCGACAGTGTGAGCATGCAAGCTGGCATAGCATGCCCCACCAAGAGTTCCCATTGAAAGAAGTTTCACCTTAAACTGTCGACATTTTTCCAACGCAAAGTCTCGATCTGCATATTTGGCCTCCTCTGGCCAAGTATAATTTGACAGCCAATCCAAAAGAGAGTCCTTAGGCATCTGGCGCACATCTTCCTGAACCCAGTGAAAATGAAGATCAACGAATCCGGGCATGAGGGTATAGGCCGAATAATCAACTTCACGAACAAAACTCTCAAAAGTTCTCCCATCAGAAAAATCTGATTGAATCTTTTGATAAATGCTATCAAGCTCTTTTCGAGATCCAGTCCAAAAAATAGTCCAATGACCATCTTCAGAAGACTGCTTATCTAGGCCATTTATAGTTGCACAAAGCACAACTGCTCCGTTTTTTACGAATTCACAAGACGAATCGTTGATTGGGCCCATATAATCACACAAGATGGTTTTAAAAATTTGCATTTAAATCCTAATTTTATAAATGACTTAAAATCTTACTGGAGAATATCTTAATGACTATTTTCAGCAAAATTATATACAA
>SKIL01000364.1 GCA_007116425.1 Bacteriovoracaceae bacterium
GTATCAGTGGCTTTCACGCCATTTTAATAATAAATATTTTTCTTATGATTCTGAGGACTTACTTGAGAATAAGTCTCAAGCTGTTGAAAAATTAAATGATCTTCTTTCTGAAAAAATTATAAAGAAATGCTCGAGCTGTGGGGCCAAGCTTGAGGATGAGCATAAATTTCCAATATGTGAAAATTGCTTTAAGCAGCGCAGATTTGGTGGTAGACGAAGACCTTCAAATAAAAGTAATGCAAAAGCGAGTGGTGGAAATCGGCGACCTCGAGGTGGAGAGGGAGAAAAGCCGAAATTTAAGGCCAAGCGAAAGAGACGCAGGAGTAGCAGACGGTGAATATATGTGAGTACGCTCATTTGATTCTTTTTTCAGAAGATCTTGAGAGTAAGATGTTATCACCTTCACTTGTAAATAACTTTGAGTTTAATGAGCGCTGTAAAATTGATGAAGTTCCAGATATGCCAGCTCGTGCTCATCGAATAAGCTTTTCAGATAAACGACCTAAATTTCCAAGTGTCGAATCTTTTAATCAAGTAGAAAATAGGGCCAAAGCTCTTCATTTTTTTGCCAATCATGAATTGCTTGCGATTGAGATGATGGCATGTGCAATTCTATTATTTCAAGTTGAGGGTGATGAGGGAAAAAAGTTTAGACGCGGACTTCTTGCAACAATCGCTGATGAGCAAAAGCATTTTCGCTTATATCAGGGACGAATGATGGAGTGGGGAGTCTCCTTTGGCGATTTCTATCTGAATGACTTTTTTTGGAAGCAAATGAAAAAAGTTGAAACACCTGAGCAATTCTACGCTGTGGTCGCATTAACTTTTGAGTCTGCAAATCTTGACTTTGCTCTTTACTATAAAAATGTTTTTGATTCTATCGGTGATGAGAGAACATCAACAATTATGCAGACAGTTTTGGACGATGAAATTTCTCACGTGAAAATGGGGCATAAGTGGATTAACCAAGCTTTTAGTGAGAGTGATAAAAATCTATGGGATATTTATCGTGAGCTCTTACCTGAAAAACTATCACCTGCAAGGGCCAAGGGAATGATTTTCAATCAAGATGGTCGAATGAGGGCGGGACTGGACGATAGTTATATTTCGGGGTTAAAAAATTACGAAGATCCATTTGCTGTAGTTAATAGAAAGAGCAAAGAAAGCGATGAGTCCCTATAAAGCAATTTATGACTTTGAACAGTCCCTCCTTTTAGATGATAAATTAAAAATAACATTAAATTCTACGCTTGCTAAAAAGCTCGAATTTATCTTTTTCTATCTCTCAAGTGATTCAGATCAGATGCTTTCAGAGCATTCTTATTCAGATGAATACTTAAATTATCTTTATGATATTTGGGGAATATGTGGACGAGAAAAGTTGGCCATGAGTTCTGATCTCGATATGCCTTCTTGGTGGATCAAAAATTGTGACCTTGAGTTTGAAAGAAAGATTAATTCAAAAAAAGAGTTAGCATTATTTTGTCGTAGATATGGACATGACTCTGAGTTTCCTTTCTTAATTCCAGGAGTCGACGACATTGGTGTGATTGAACAAACTGTGAGGGAATTGCAATTTAACAAATGGATTATTAAACATGAGTACGGGCATTCTGGAAAGTGGATTAGAGTTTTTAAAAAAACAAAACTGCTAGAACATCTGTATGAAATTGATTTGAGTGGTTGCATTATCGAACCGTATGTAAAAAGAGTTCGGGATTACGGAATACTTATAAATCAAAATGGATATAAGATTTATCATTCTTACTCATATAAGAACGGTGGCTTTTGTGGAGCAGTCTACAACTATAAAGACTCTAACGATAGAGAGCTTCTGAAGACTAAGTTCCATCTTAAAAAAATGAGATCTGATATCAAAGAATATTTTGAGTATGATAAGTTTCAAAAGGGGAAGAAAGAAAAAATTCAGCTTGATTGCTTTGATTACGTCAATGAAAGTGGCCAAATAAAAACACGTATCTTATGTGAACTGAACCATCGGCATACGATGGTTGATTTGATGTGGTTTGCAAACAATTATAAGAAAAACGCGATCGGAACAGAGTATTTTTCCGGACTATTTTTATTGTCTTTTAAGGGTGAATTTCCATCGTTCGAAATTATCTATAATCAAGTAACTAAGTCAAACAATGAGGAGTCAATGGCCTTCCCTTTGTGTGATGGGGCATATGGCGTTTTATTCGTTTGGCTTGCTTCATCGAAAAAATCTATTCTTTTCCAAAAGTTGAAGGATGTTGTTGGGAATATCCAGGCCAAAGACATAAGCTCAATAATATTAGATTAAATTTCATAAGCTCTTAATTTTTCAATTTTATCGTCGATAAGTACCTTAAATATAGTAATTAATAATATGGTTTAATCATGTTTGATGATCTTTTAAAGAAATTAAGACCACACCTTGAAAAGTTACAGTCGCTTATACCCTTATCAAAAAAATCAAAAAGTGATGAAGAAGATGAGGATGAAGAGGATGAAGGGGACGAAGATACCGCTAACTTTGAAGAGGAAACAGATGTTCGAGAAAGCGGTCTTGATGACTTAGAGGGAGAACTAGTTGATGATGAAGACGATGAAGATGACGATGAAGAAGACGATGAAGATGAAGATGAAGATGAAGATGAGAAAGCGGCAAAAGAGAAAAAATCAAAAATAATCAAAATTGTTATTGTTCTTGTTGGTGTATACCTTTTACTCGAAATTGTTTTTGATACTGATTCAGAGCGTGATTCAGCACCTTCTGTTACACAAGAAGAAGTAAGTGAAGAAGAGTTGAGGCAAAGGGCTATTGAGGCAAGAAGGCAGGCACAAGAGCGGCAGGCTCAAGAACAAGAGCAAGAGCAAGAGAAAGAACTTGAAGTTGTAGGCACTCTACCAGAGGCTGATCTTGATGAATCAACAGATTATGTAGAAGAGTTGAATGGTGTAACAGGTGTTGATGATATGATTTCTGATACTACTGAATCAGAAGTTGACGATTTTGACAGTTTTGATGATTTTACTGGTTTTGACGACTTTCAAGATGTTCAAGTTGAAGATGATTTTGTAGATATCGAACTTGAAACTGAAGAAGCCCCTCTTATGCTTGGTGAAACTCGTGTCGAAGGCGAAACAGTTGGAGAGACATCTGCACGTATTGATTTAGAAGATGATAGAGATTCACTTCTGTCAAGAATTGAACCTACCGAGCCAAAAGTGAGAGAGTACGTTGAGCCTCCAAGTTATGACCGGTTGGGTCGGGGACTTGTATATAATTGCTCAGGACGACATTGGGCCTGTGTTGATAGAGAGAGCTACTTTAAATGTCGGGATAATAAACTTTGGGCGCAACAAGAAGAAGAGCAAAAAGAATGTTATCCAGTAGCTGTATATGCAACTGAAGAAGACTGCAGAATTGTTCAAGCATATAACGTTAATACGAGTGAGCCGACAGACTTTTGTGATTAACAGTTTTAGTCAGGTTTACTTTGCGGCAAAAATACCCTTATAGAAGAAGAGCTCCATTAATCTTATCCTAGTAGATATTAATAAACTTATAAGTGATGGAAAAGATATGTCCTCTAGCTCAAATACAATCGTTCAAGAGTTTTTGCTTGAGTCCTTTGAGAATTTAGCCTCAATCGTTGATGAACTCACTAAATTTGAAAAAGATACATCTAATAAAGAATTATTAGATTCAATATTTAGAAAAATTCACACACTGAAGGGTTCTGCGAGCTTTTTGGGTTTTAAGAAATTAGAAGAAATCACCCATAATGCTGAAACAGTATTAGACCTCGCGCGAGAGGGAAAATATAAAGTTGAGTCTATGACCATTGATACGTTATTAGACTCACTGGACTCTTGTTTGGAAATCATCAAGAATGTCGAAAAAATGGGAGTCGAGTGTGATAAAGAATACTCCCATATAAATTTCAAAATTTTAGGCTTACTCGAAAAAACCAAATTAAATGTTAATGAGGTTATATCTGAAGATCAAATCTATGACGCTTCAGCTGAAGATGTTGAAGACGCTACAGAGGTCGTAGATACATCCCCACCTGTAAAAAAGAATGAAGTAAATGAACGATTTGAAAAAGAGGCTTCTGAACTGAAGGAGGCCGGTTCTTTAAAAGATAGTGTCGTTCGAGTAAATGTAAACTTACTTGATAAGATTATGAATTGTGTTGGGGAATTAGTATTAAATAGAAATCAAATATTACAGTTTTCTAATAATTCAGAAAGTTCAGAACTAAATCGCCTCGCTCAGGAGCTTAATGGAATCACTACAGAACTTCAAACAGATATTATGACAACTCGAATGCAGCCTGTAGGGACTGTTGTGAGTAAGTTTGAAAGAATTGTTAGAGATCTCTCTCGAAAGCAAAATAAAAATATAAAATTAAAAATTTATGGCAGCGAAACGGAACTTGATAAAACACTTTTGGATGCGATAAGGGATCCGTTAACTCATTTGGTAAGAAATGCTGTAGATCATGGAATAGAAAAAACAGAGGATCGAGTTTCAAAGGGAAAATCAGAAGAAGGATTAATTCAGCTAAAGTCTTATCACGAGGGAGGACAAGTAACTATTGAAATTACGGATGATGGTGGTGGAATTGATCCAGAAAAGATTAAGGCCAAAGCTATTGAGAAAGGAATTATTACTGCCGAGAGTGCAGCTAAAATGAGTGAAAAAGATAGCTTTCAGCTAATCTTTGCCGCAGGATTTTCAACCGCAGCGGCCGTTACAGACATCTCCGGGCGTGGCGTTGGAATGGACGTTGTCAAAACAAATATTGAAAAAGTTGGTGGATCTGTTGATATTGATTCAACTGTAAATGTTGGGACTGTTTTAAAACTAAAAATCCCATTAACGCTCGCTATCGTACCGGCCTTAATGGTCGTGACCGCAGGTGACGTGTTTGCAATACCTCAAGCAAACTTAGTAGAGCTCGTAAGGTTAGAGGAAGATAAAGTTAAGACCAGTGTTGAATCAGTACATGGGGTTGAATTTATACGTCTTAGAGGAAGCTTGATTCCAATATTTAGGCTTGATAAAAGTCTAAATCTAACCAGTGGAAATACAGATAATGGCGTAAATATTGTCATTTTGAATGCAGAAGGATTTGTATACGGCATAATTGTCGATGAGATTATAGATACGCAGGAAATTGTTGTTAAACCTTTAAGTCAGATGTTGAAGAAAATCTCTCTTTTTGCAGGTGCAACTATTCTTGGAGATGGAAAAGTTGCACTTATCGTTGATGCTTTAGGCTTTTATCACAGTGCAAATCAATCTGCGGGTGGCGATAGTCAAAATATGCGTAATGCTGAACAAATTAATGAGCAAGGTTTGAAAACTCTAGAAGGGGAAGAAGTTCTACTTTTTACATTAGAAGATGAAAGGGTTTATGGAATTCCGCTTTGTCTAATTAATCGCTTAGAAGAATTTAGTCTTAGTTCAATAGAGTGGAGTGGAGATCAACCTCTTGTGCAATATCGAGGAAAGGCCATGCCACTTGTCGATTTAGAAAAGACTCTTGAAATAAATAAAAAGTCTCGTCTTTATTTAACTGATAATACATCAGGAGTTCTTCCATGTGTTGTATTTGAACACTCTGGGAATTGTGTTGGATTTATTGTTTCTAAGATTAATGATATAGCATTTTCAAGCGTAGATATATCAACAGATACAGTCGATCAAAAAGGGTTCTTTGGAACGACTTTTATAGATGGAAGAACAATTACGATTTTGGATAGTCATGCAATATTAATGGCCCAAAAATTTGGATCGAAGTTATTTTCAGCGAGTAAGCACGATGCCTCAAAAAAAAGGATATTGCTAGCAGAAGACTCAGCACTGTATCAACGTGTTGAAGTTGATATCTTAGAGCAAAGTGGATATCACGTTACATTAGTTGAAAATGGTAGTGATGCCTATGATAAATTAAGCCATGAAGAATTTGATTTACTGATCACAGATATCGAAATGCCGATTATGAATGGCTATGAATTATGTGAAAAGGTTAGAAGTACTGAGACAAAGTCTTGGAAAGATATCCCTATTATCGCTCTAACAACGAGAGTTTCAAGTAAGGATTTAGAGAAAGGTGAAGAGGTTGGTCTGAACGGACATCTGAAAAAATTGGATAGAGCAAAATTAATTACTGAAGTCAAAAAATATATATAGGTGAGTTATATGGATAATAATTCAGGCCAAAAAAGTGGTCAAAATCATCAGCTTTGTGGTTTTAAAATTGGCGATGCATATTATGCAGTTCCAGTGCTCGAAGTGCAAGAGCTGATAAAACCACAAAGAATGACACAGGTGCCTTTGTCTCCTCCTTTTGTTCGAGGGTTAATTAACCTGAGAGGTCAAATCGTAACGACAATAAGTCTTCGGAGAATGTTTGGAATTGACGAAGAAGACCCTGAAGAACATATGAATATTATTATTCGCAACAAAGACTCTCTGTATTCATTAATCGTCGATGAGATAATGGATGTGATGGACTTAGAAGAGTCTATATTTGAATCAGCGCCAAAGACTATCAATGAAAAAATAAGAAAATACATTAAAGGTGTTTATAAGTTGGATGGAAAAATTCTTGTTCTTCTAGATTTAGCGATTATTTTGAATGAAGCACACACTGACGAATGAGGAATGTATTTGAATGAATGTATTAATTGTAGATGATTCATTAGTTTTTAGAAGTGCTATTCGCCAAGCTCTGGAAGATGCACAGGGGATAAAAATTTGTGGTGCTGTGGCCAATGGTCAACAAGCTATTAATGAGCTAAAGGCAAATTCAAAAATTGACCTTATTACTCTCGATTTAGAAATGCCGGTTATGGACGGGATGACGACAATTCAAAAAATTAGAGATTTTGACAAAGACGTTAAGATTATTGTGTTCTCATCTGTAACATTTAGCTCTGCCGAAAGAACTCTAAAGTGTCTTGATGCCGGAGCAAATGATTTTATACCAAAGCATAAGGGTGGTAATAATATTCAAGAGAGTGTTAAAGTAATAAGGGATGAATTGATCCCTCGTATTCGCTCGTTCAGTTATAAAACAGAGCCAAAAAAAATACAGTCTTCGGCAACTGAGAGTATATCATCCTTGGCGTCATACATTCAAAATATGAATAAAATAGACTTACTTTGTGTGGGATGCTCTACTGGTGGACCTGATGCTCTAACAAAAGTTTTCTCAGCGATTCAAACGGTCCCTAGTTTTCCTATCCTGATAGTTCAACATATGCCACCAATTTTTACCGATAGATTAGCACAAGCACTTGATCGAAAAACTGTACTTTCTTTTTCTGAAGCCAAAAAGGGCGACACTTTAAAACCTGGGCATTGCTATGTTGCACCTGGTGACTATCATATGGAAGTCTCTTCAGATCTGTCTTTATCTCTTAATCAAGATGAAAAGGTTTGCTATGTCCGGCCAGCATATGATGTATTGTTAAACTCTGTTGCTAAAAACTTTAAGGGACAAGTTCTTAATCTCGTTTTGACAGGAATGGGAGAAGATGGTCTTCAAGGAACAAAAACATTGTTAGAGAAAAAACCGTATCTTTTTGTGCAAGATGAAATCTCTTCTACTGTGTGGGGGATGCCAGGTGCAATTTACAAAGCAAATATTGGGGCAAGAGCTATACATTTGGATAAGATTGGTCCAACCCTTGAAATGATATTTAAAAGGTCTGTGTAGTCATGAGTTTTTTTGGTGATTATTTGGTTCAAAAAAAATTAATTAGTGAGAAGCACTTAGTTGAGTCTCTTTGTGAGCAAATTAGATCTACACCTCCTGTTGTCGAGTGTTTATATAAGCTTGAAATATTATCGCTTGCTGAGATTTCAAATGTAATAAAAACCCAGATGGGTACAGACAAAAGTATTTTTCATATTTTAAAGTCAGATTTTAATTTAGATGTGGATGGTATAAATAAGGTGAAGTCTTACCAGATGAGCATGAGAAAGCCTTTAGGACAAATCTTAGTTCAGTCTAATATTCTTGATCAAAGTACCTTACAAACTGAACTCGGAAACTTCTTAGAGTTAAAAAGTACCAAAGGGATAGAGGATTCCAGTGTGGGAGAAGCTTCAAGTCTATCTTCTGAGCCTGAAATAAGTGCTGCCGCCTTAGAGTCCTTGAGAGAGCTCGGTATTACATCTTTGGATGATAATGATGATCCGATAGCGCCTGCTGTAGAGAATTCCGGAGCAAGTGTCGAAGTTTCTCAGGCCGCACTAGACTCACTTAAAGAGTTGGGGATTTCAGAAGATGCAGTCTATGAAGATTCTCAGACGCCTGAACTAGATCCTTTTGTCGA
>SKIL01000184.1 GCA_007116425.1 Bacteriovoracaceae bacterium
AATTTTGGCGCATGTGATATTTTTTATGGCGCTTATGAAGCCGGTCGCCCTGCCATGCTTGGTGGAAATCCAGAGAAAGGGAAGAGGTACTTTTTGGAAGCGATGGAGAAATGGCCTGCAAATTGGCTGACGGCCGTGGCCTATTTGCAATATTATCTTATCCCGATGAGTGACGAAGAGGGGTTTAAAGAAGTCTTTGGAAAGTATTACTCAAAAGTCGATGAACTTCACAAGGCCCTAAGTTGGCACCCCACACGTGAGACCAGTGATGAGTTTAGTGAGCCAAAGCTTGGTGTGTACCAGGCCATGGCAGCAGAAAGATTAAAAATTATTAATAAATATAAGGACGAATTATTTTAAAGAGGATTTTATGACAAAAAAACTTTTCTACTTTTTATGTTGTTTTTTTATGCTCAATACACACGCCATGGCCCTAGAGCTAAAAATTGGAGTTCTTGCACCTGAAGGAACTAACTGGGCCAATAATATGCGAGAGATGGCCAATAAAATTAAGCAAGAGACAAATGGTGCGGTGACCTTGAGGATTTATTTTGGAGGCGCGCAAGGAGATGAACCAGATGTTCTTAGAAAGATCCGTATTGGACAACTCCAGGGAGGCGTTTTCACCGGAAAAACTCTCGGTGACATCAATGGTGATGTCAGAGTTTTAGAAATCCCTTTTACCTTTGAAGGAGATAGAGCAAAAGGATGGAATGCGGTTGAGGCCTTGTCTGGTCAACTCAACCAGGGCTTTACGGAAAGAGGTTTTGTGAATCTTGGTTTTTTTGAACTTGGAATGGTTTATTTTGTCTCTCAAAAAGAAAACCCTAATCTGAGAAGTCTTCAAGGACTAAAGATTTGGCAGTGGGAGGGCGACCAATTGGTCTCAACGATGATTGATACTATGGGTCTGGTTTCTGTTCCACTTCCATTGCCCGATGTTTTGAGTTCTCTTTCAACCGGGATAATTGAAGCCGCCTATGGCCCTCCACTTGGGATCCTTTCTTTACAGTGGAATACTCGCGTGAATTACCTTGTGGATTTTCCTATTGCTTACTCTGTTGGCGCGATGCTTGTTGACCAAAGAAGCTGGAGAAGAATTTCTGAAGAAAATAGAGAAAAAATCTTGAACATCTCAAATGAATATATGGCCAAGATTAATAAGGCCAATATTCAAGACAATCAAGACGCTCTTACTGCAATGAAGTCAAGTGGAGTGAAATTCCTAAGTTTTCCTGAAGGAGATATTGAGCACGGACATACATATCGCCAAAAAATGATTGAGAAGCTAAGAGGAAAATTGTTTTCTAAAGAAATTTATCAAGCCTTAAATAGTCACTTAGAAGCTAAGTCTGAATAGGATATAGGAAAGGTTAAGCATGAATGCTGTGAGAAAAATCTTAGGTGGCATTGATACCGGAATAGACTTTCTAACGAAGATCGTTCTTTTTATCGTTGTCATGAGTATGTTGTTTTTAAGCGTTACATCTATTTTTTTAAGATGGTTTGAAACATCTTACGGATGGATGGAACCGCTGATTAGGCATCTTGTTTTTCTATCTGCATTCTTAGGTGGAGTTTTGGCAACCGGAAGAGGTACTCATATCGGAATCGATATTCTTGGGAAATACCTTGAGGGAATGCAGGCCATCCTTCCGATGCGTGTACTCAAGGCCATTATTTGTTTTGTCTCTTCTGGTACTCTTATTTGGTTAATTTTTGCGACTTGGGAATTTATGAAAATTGAGCTCGAGTTTGGACGACCGGTATTTTTCGGAATTTCCTCTGGTGTCTTAGTCGGGATTATCCCTTTGGGCTTTGGTTTAATTGCGTATCGATTCTTTTATCACTTTTTTGTAACAGTTTTTTTTGGTTTACCTAAAGAGGACGAGGTGAAACCATAATGGGAGTCTTAGCTGCAATTCTTGTCGTTTTAACGGCACTGCTCGGAACACCATTATTTGTCGTTATGGCGCTTGCCGGTCTTGTCGCTTTTTCATTTTCTGATGTGCCGTCTGCCGCATTGGCGATTGAAATCTATCGTGTCGCGAGCGCTCCAACTTTATTGACGATTCCACTATTTACTTTCGCCGGTTATTTAATGGCCGAGTCAAATTCACCTAAAAGACTTCTGCGTCTGGCCGATGCCGCCTTGGGATGGATGCCCGGAGGGGTCGCAATCGTTTCACTGGTGATCTGTGCTTTTTTTACGGCATTTACCGGAGCCTCTGGTGTAACTATTATTGCTCTTGGAGGACTTTTATATCCGATCTTAAAAAGTGAAGGTTATTCCGAAAGATTTAGTCTCGGATTGATTACAACTTCGGGTTCTTTGGGGCTTCTTTTTGCTCCAAGTTTACCAATTATTTTGTACGGTATTGTTGCGAGAGTAGATATCGATCAGCTCTTTTTGGCCGGAATTGCACCGGGAACATTTCTTATTCTAATTTTGGCCGCCTGGTCGATCAAGAATGCGAATCCTGATAAGCCTCTACTTGCGGCCCTCTCTGATTATAAAGAGCAAGTGCGGGCGCAAAGACCTCGCAATAAATTCTGCATAAAAGAGTTCTTTGCGGCCTTAAGAGAGAGCTTTCTCGAAGTTCTTCTACCAATTGGAATTATCATTGGGATTTACGGAGGTTATACCACGGCGACTGAAGCCGCGGCCCTGACCGCCTTCTATATTCTTATTTTAGAGTGTGTGATCTATCGTGACATTCATATTTTTAAAGATCTTCCGCGCATTACTTTTGACAGTATGAGCTTAGTTGGTGGAATTCTACTGATCTTATGTTGTGCCATGGGATTTACAAACTATCTTATCGACGAAGAAGTGCCGATGAAGCTTTTGGCATTTATTCGTGAACATGTTGATAATAAATATGTCTTCCTATTACTCTTAAATATTTTCCTTCTCATCGTTGGAAGTATGATGGATATCTTCTCTGCAATTATTGTGGTTGTACCTTTGATCGCTCCGATTGCGGCAGAGTTTGATATCCACCCAGTTCACTTGGCCATGATCTTTTTAACAAATTTAGAAATCGGATACATTACACCCCCAGTGGGAATTAATTTGTTTATCAGTAGTTTTCGCTTTAAGAAGCCGATGCTCGAATTATATAAGTCAGTTATTCCATACTTTATTCTTTTATTTATCGCTTTGATGGTCATTACTTACGTACCGACCCTTAGCTTGTTTATGATTGAGTGAAGGGCTTAAGAGGTGAGGAGTTGATACTGAATAAAAAAAAGTCATTACTACTACTTGTCCTACTACTAAGTATGACAAAAATGATTTTTGCCTCTAATGACGATGATGAATTAAAGGTCAACCAAGCTGTGACTGACTATTATCTTCATTATTTTCATGGAGAGAAAAGTTTTGAGACTTACTCTGGACCTTTAAGTCCTGAGTTCATCTTAAACCCCTTTGAGGGCCAGATTAACTTTTTGGATGACTTGTTTGAAAAGTCTTATTTAGACAAACAGATACAAACTCAGCTCTTTGAGATATTTAATTTTTGGGAGGGACCTTTTATTCAGGCCTTTCAATGTCCGAATTGGGCCTTATCTCAAAATATCGATTATATGCGATATCTCTTTCGCTTGGTGACCATTAGTATTCTTTACGAAAAGTTTAAACTCTTAAATCGAGATATGTATCGACTTGGACTTAATCAAGGTTTATGTCCTATCGATTATGAGGGACTTTTCAGCTCTTGTGCTCCTGAAACTAGTGATATGAAAACCTTTTTAGATCGAGCTAAAGTTCAAATGGAGCGACCGCACAATTGGTCTCAATATAATCGTATGACGAATACGCAAGTTGACGACTGGATGAAGCGATTTAGTGAGCTTGATCGAGAGCAAGAAAATTTAAGCATCTCTGAGGAGAGGTTATTAATTTGGTGCGACTCTAGTCAATCAGACTGCCAAAAAGACCTGAGTAAAAAAAAGCTTCAGTCATACTTTGCAGAGGTGTGTAAGAGTGATCGCTCTTTAGTTGAAAAAATCTGTAGTGAGAGAGATCAGTTCTACGGTCATTCTTGGTTACCACTTATAAAAAACATTATTAAAAATTCACACTCAATGAATTTGCTTAATCGAAGAGGTTACGGAGAGGGTTGTCTTGAGCGCTACGTCTCTGATTTTGATATGCGTTTTAATCATTTGCCAACGATTGATTATCTCGCTCCAGTCTTTGAGTCGATTTATAATTACCTACAAGCTCGTGGCTCTCGTCATGCGCAGGGCGCGCTATTTATCCCTGGTGCATTAAGAGAGTTTGACGACAGAGGTTTAGATCTTGCACTCTTTCGACCTCGACAAGTTGAACAACCGGATTATGGACCTGAACCAGAGCCCGAGCCTGAACCGGAACCACAACCAGAGCCTGAACCACTACCTGAAATAATTCCAGTTATAGTTCAACCTCGGCCAGGGCCAGAGCCCGTTGTGGTTGAAGAGCCGGCCCCTCAGGAGAGCTATTTCTTGAGGGCGGCGATGCGCTTTATTGATAGTGGGATGAGTGAGTATTCCCTAGATATGAATAAATTTAAGGGTGATTTTACTTTTTCTGAGTCAATGGTTGAGGCGATCAGTGGTCCCATTCAGGCCTATCAGACAAGAGATGCTCTTTTAGACATGCGAACATACGACTCGCTTGGTAGTAAGGAAGAGCCTGTTCGCTTGATTTTTTTAAAATATCTTATTGATTATGATCAGCACCAAGGGCTATTTAATATTGTCGATATTCTCGGCGAGCGTTTTTGGATTTTAAATGATATTGATAATGTCAGTAGGCCCGTATTCATTGAACTTGAAAATAGTCAAAAAACAAATTTTCAATGGCAGATAAGATTAGTTGTAGAAGCTTAGGGTAAGAAAAGCCCCCCTAAAGTAGGAGGGCCGATATTTTTTATAGTCCTCTTAAGTAACTCTTTAATCTTCTTTCTGTAGATCTGCCCATGTCTAAAAGAAGTAAGATACCAGAGTTTTCACCATTAATATCTTGACCAACAAGTGAGATATTACCTACACGGCTGCCACTAGAGTAAAATCTTGCTGTCAACATACTTTGACCAATTCCAAGACTATCAACTGGTACAAATAGTCCAAACACATCTCGACCTAAATAAACACTTACGTTGTGGAATTCAGGAATTGAGAATGCTACAGCAGGAAGTGTTCCTGAAGCGACCCCTGGAAGAGCTCGACCACCAGGAAGAGCTTGTGGATCAAGAGTTCTTGTGTCCATGTCAAAGACATCGTTCAAGTTCATTTTGAATACCATAAGTGTTCCATCTGACTCAAAATCTGGCCCAATTTCGACGTAAGAATTTGGATATCGAGGAATGATATAGCGAAGTCCTCCCTCTACGTTCAAATTTTCAAATACCATTGATACTGTCATGTACTGATCAACGAGTGTTACATGTGGCCCATCAACTCCTGCAATTTCGATATTTCTTCCATCACTTCCATCTCCACAGGCAGTCACCAGTAGGGACGATAGAAAAAATAAACCGGTTACAAATAAACTGTTCATTCTTGACTTTAATACTTTTACTTTCATGTTCTCTCTCTCAAAGAAACGATGTTTCACTTGATGGTTTTATTTTTTCTTCAGCAGACGTACGGCCTTCACAAACGTTCAACAAAAAATTAAACCTTATTAAACGCCTCTGGTTATCTCTCATAGGCACTAAGCCTAGCAAATTCAATTTAGAAATCAATCATTTGCTCGGGAAAATTTTGCCGTTACTTTAGGCCAAAAAAAAATAAGTTCAAAAATTCATTGAAAACGCTATCTTAGCTCTGGGAGGGGGGGGAGTACTTTTGGTGTGGAGTGGTTAGAGGCTTTATTGGTTAACTTTTTGAAAACTGCCACTTTTTTATGGCAAAGGCCTACACAGTGTTTAGCACTGTATAGGCCTTATGAAGTTTTGTGATCTAGAGTCTGTCGATATAGCGCTTTAGTCTACGCTTAACGTTGCTATCCATATCTAGGAGGAGAAGGATACCAGAGTTCTCACCATAGGCGTCTTCACCAACAAGTGAAATATTCCCAACTCTACTTCCGCTTGAGTAGAATCTTGATGTTAGGATCCCTTGTCCAATTCCGACGTTCTCAGATGGAACGAAGAAACCTAGTACTTTTGGCCCCAGGTAAACAGTTACATTATTAAATTGCTCTAGGCTAAACGCAACAGCTGGAAGTGTTCCTGTCGCTACACCAGGAAGAGCTCGTCCACCAGGAAGTGCTTGAGGGTCCATCATGTTTGGATCCATATCAAGCACATCGCTGATATTCATTTTAAAAACCATAAGTGTTCCTTCAGTGTCAAAACTTGGAGAAATTTCAACATATGAATTTGGATACTTTGGAATAACGTATCTAAGTCCACCTTCGACATGTAGATTTTCAAAAGTCATTGATACTCGAAGTGTATCGTCAACTAATAGAAGATGAGGTCCATCAACTCCATCAATTTCTAGATTGTGTCCACTTTGTCCACAACCAACCATAAAAAATGATGAGAGCAAAAATAGCCCTGCAACCATAAAACTGTTTGTTCTTTTTCCCAAATTAAGATTTCCCATAATTACCTCGTTCTGTTTTTAATTAAAAGGCTCACCCTTTTAATTTTGTTGAGTAGCAAATTTTGATTTGCCTACTTGTTCGGAAAAAATTTCCTAGTCTTTAGAGTAATGACTCTATTTTTATCAAAATAAAATTGGACCAATTCGCTCGCCCTTGCATTAATTTCCATGTTTAAATTCTCGAGCTGCTTTAATGATAGACTATTTGGAGGTTGCAGGTTTCTTTTGGAGGAGTAATGGAGCTTCGAGTACTTGATAGATTTAGTGCGACAGGAACGACTCATAATTCTGATCATTCAAAAAAACAGAGTGTTTCATCTCGTAGGCCTAGTGATGCAGAAATTAGAAGAGCTGTAAGAGAGTTTGAAGAGCGTAAGAATAGACCAATCGAAAAATCACCAGTAGTAGATAAGGTTGAAATTAGTGAAAAAGCAAAAACAATAAAACATGAAAAAGTAGAGTCTACCGAAGTCGAGAAAACTGAGAAAATTGAGATCGTTGAAGAAGTTGAGTCCGATATTGGAAGGAACGATCCAAACAGTGAGTCGACCAGAGAAAAGTTAAGACATGTTCTACGTTCAAATTCTTTTCAGTTCTCAGAAGAAGAAAGAAGAGCGTTAGGTGATATTCTTAATCAAGACAAATCCTAACTTTTAATCATCTTCCAACATCATTTCAACTTTACGAATTGTTTCGGGAACAACTCTTTCAACTTTTCCCTCTATTAAGGTCGCGGCAGAGTGATTGTGTCCGCCTCCACCTAGTGCCTGCGCTATAATTCCCACATCTGTTTGATCGTCTACTGAGCGCATTGAGATTTTTACCATCTCACGAACCTGGCGAAACATTAAAACGACTTTTACTTGATCTAAAATTAAAAGGTGATTGATGAAGCCGTGAGTATCCTCTGGGTCGACATCATATTTTTTTAAGTTTTCTTCAGTTAGAGAAATCCATCCGATAGTTTCTTTTTTATTGGTTTGCGCTGACTGTAAAACGAGACCTAGAAGTTTTAGATAAGATGTTTTTTTAGTCCCATAAATGGCGTTATAGGCCTCAGGTGGCCTGACTCCTGTGTCCATTAGGTTCGCGATCACTCGGTGAGTGTCACCGGTTACTGTCGGGTAGCGAAAGCTTGAGGTGTCAATCAGGATTGAGGTGTACAGTGAAAGTGCCATACTCTTTGTCATCTTGACGTTCATGGCCTCAATGAAGGTCCCTACTAATTCTCCAGTTGCCGCTTTGGAGGTATCGATACAATGAATTTTTGCGAGCTCTTTTGGGCAGGGGTGATGGTCAATAAAGAGTAGTTCTTTAGACTTAGTCACTAATTTTTGGACCTGGGTACCAATTCTTGGAAGGGCATTAGTGTCCGTCACGATAAAGAGATCAATTTCTTGGTTTTTGTATTTCTTTTGATAATTGCGATAAGAGATCACAACATCTTCAGGATCTAAATATTTATATCTTTCAAGTAAGGCCAACTCATTGACACAAATAGCATTTTTCCCCTTCTTTTTTAAGGCCATACAAAGGGCGACTTCACTTCCAATTCCATCAGCATCTGGATGCAGGTGGGTTGTGATGACTATGGTATTGGCCCGCTCAATGAGATCGAGAAAACGTTGAGTGATGCTAGATACTTTATTTCTTTTTTTCAT
>SKIL01000032.1 GCA_007116425.1 Bacteriovoracaceae bacterium
AACTATAATTAATTAATAAACTTAACTTGAGAAAGACCCCTAAAAGTGTTTAAAGTTTAAACGCCTGTATCAAAAGTCAGGTCACAAAAAGTCAAAAACAAGCAATAACAGATAATTACAACTGCAAACATACTGGCAATATATTTGCACTTAAAACATCTGAACACAAAAGGAATTTATAAGTTATTTAAAAAAGGACATTTCTTGATAAGATCAAGTAAAGCTTACCTCTTTAACACTGTTTTATTGTGCATGCTCCTACTTTTGAGCTGTACAACAGACGTTGAGCCTACATCTAATAAGACAACAAGCTTTCTAGTTGGAAAAGTTGAAGTCGTAAATTCAGATCGGTTTTCTCAACACCCTCAAGGGCACTGGCCAGAGATTATCAACTCAAGACACGTCACCCTCAAAACATGCCTAGAAGATATTTCGATTGAAGGTTACCCAGTAAGGGAAGATGTATTTAAAATTAGCACATACTTTGGAAAACAAAAAAGAACTACTGACTTTAGAGGTTGTTTGACCTGGACAGAGGTCATCGACTTTAACTATCTAGCAGAGGAAAAATACCTAGAGTTCCCCATTGAGGTAAAAGGCATCGGCAACTATTCTGGACAGGTGAGTTTAACACTGGCTCTTAATCCCTGGAGAGAGTCAACATCAGAACAAGTAAGAGATATTAGATATGTTGACCGTATAAGATTTTCAGCACCTATTACTAACGAGTCATTAAATAATGGTGAAGCTGTCACAAAAAATATTTCAAATTTTGATGTTTCAAATAGAAGCTTCCTTTTAAGAGATTTTGGTCTTGAACTAAAAGAAATCAAATCTATAGATGGCAGTCAAAATATTCATTTTTCAATGAAGACAAGACCACATGCTAGAAGAAAGCTTTTATCAGGAGAGCGCCAAGTATTTCCATTATCAAGAGGAATAATAAATTTCAAAATGACACTTTATGAAAACATTGCTGGCAGCAATCAAATAATACCAGTTGCCCACAAAACACAAGAAATCGACTTTGAAAACTTTGAAGCAATAGGAAATATTCACTTTAAAGTAAATAATCATCACACTATTGATACATCAAGCACCCTAATTATTTCCCTAGAAGCAACTCCGAAGAACTCTATGACTCCTATCACTTCTGAAGTGGGACTGCTTTATCTTCATAATATTAACTCAACATCAAGAGTTGGAATCGAAAGATTTAGCTCAGTGGATGATGAACTACATGATAGATATGAGATAGTACACTCTATAAACCGAAACAATGATCAAAAATTAGACTTGGACGAGCTAACTCAGAAGTGGTCTGAAGTATTTAGAACGGACTTTTCAAGAAGGTCATTAAGAGTCTCATCAGTAAATATAAACAAAGGATATCATCTCTCAGACAATTATAACTCTAGTGCAACACGAACTATTATTTCAGATATAGAAGTATGTTTTGTAGAGCAAACGAATAATACAATCTCCTTACAAGATACTTACTTTGAAGTCTCCGTAAACAATAACAAAAATAACCCGCGTGAAGAGATTTTTATTACTGAAATAGAAACAGACTCTAGAGGCTGCATCCAGTTTTCCCTACCGGTTAAGTATAACCTTTTCTCACACGAGAAGTGGATACCTCATAATATCAATATGAAGGTGCTAAACGGAAGATATCAAGGAGAAATTATCAACCGATTGATTGCAATTAACCCTTGGAGTGAGCGAGGCTTTTCGAGAGATCTACATAGACAAAATTTACCTCAGTCTTACGCTGGAAATCATGAAAATGCTACCGAATCACCAGAAATTTATATCGGTAGAGTTGCATATTCAAATGAAGGAAATAACCTTGATAAGCTCATTATAAACAAGTTTTTAAACCTGGGATTAAACAAAACATATCATTTTACCGCATGGCCAAAAGTAAAGAAGTTGACGGGCTTCGACACAAACGCTCCTCTGAAGCCGATCACATTTGGTAACTATAAATTAGTTATTGATCTTCTAAGCCCTAATAGAGAGCAAGTTAGTTATACAAATATTGATTTAAATGACTGGGATATATTAAGTAGCTCAACAGAACAAGTTACCGTAAGACCGGATGGAAAAATTAGTACCGATGTAAATTTCCCGATCATGGCACACGACTCATACAGACTAACATTCAAAAACTTAATACTCGTTCGGCTGGTACCCCTTGACGAAGATACATCTCACTTGCAAGAGCAGGTGTTTGCAGCTCCATTTTTCGGTCTTTATGAAGGCGCAGATCTCTTTACAGTAAAACTTCCGAAAGAAGATTACAACTTCACCCAAGAGAATAAGCAAGAGCTAAAAGAGCTTAGAGCGCTTGGGGTTGAGCATATCATGAAGGGCCTAGAAGATAATCTACCTTCTCCAAAAGAACTATTCAGACAAGAGTTTAAAAAAGAGGCAAAATCAGTCTCACCTTCTGCAATGGTATTCACAGGTAACCTTGAGGAGCTAAACAGAAGACTACCTTTAAATGAAAATATTGCAACAGACTGGTCCGAAATACCAGAAAGTTACAAAGAAGATCATTATACAGAACTCTCAATGCATCAACTACACTCGATGGCAAGAACTTCTACAAGGACTCCACAGCAAGTTTTAAGAATCTTTTGTAGACATTTATACGAAGTTCCTGTCCAGAGAGGTCTTTTCTCAAATTTACGTTTAACGAGTGAACAAAAAGAAGAAATTGAGGAGTACGAAAAATGCTTGGAAACTCCTGACGAATATCTACAAGCAATGCCTTTACAGCATATTCATCGAATTATTCCATTTAGAGAGCGTAATCCAGATGGAAGTATCAGATCTGAAAGGCTTGCAAGGCTAGCTTCTACGCCTGAAAGAGGTGGTGTATTCAAAGGAAGTGGAGCTTTTGCTACAACCGGTGAGCGCTACGGACACACATTCGGAGAGAGAGATGCTACAGGTTATCATGGAGGAATCGACCTTGCACCAAGTATCCCTTTCTTTGGCGCTCGGGCAGGATATGGTTATGAGTTTTTTAAATATGAAGGTCATGAGCAAGGCCGTATGGACTGGATGGCGGATAGAACATCAACATTGAGAAATATTGAGTTTACTTATGAATCAATCGAGCTAAACTTTAGGGCCGAAGTCCATACTTGTTCAACAGTCAGAAGAAAGTCAAACCTAAATCGCGTGCATGTTTGTGAAAACGATACAAGTATAAAAAGCATAAACGAAAAGTGGTATTTCATTGGTCAAGCAAACCAAAGGCAAAATGGTGTTCTTGCTGATGCAAATCCTTCACTGGAAGAACATACATCAATGGTCATTCGAGGTGCTGCAAATTACAAGGCCACATGGGGACAATTTAAAGATGAAAGTCACTTACTAATAATCAGTCAACTCAAAACTTTGCCAATGGCAGAAGGTATGATCGAAATAAGGGCAAGAGGAACTCGTGAATGGCTTTTTGAAAGCTATATTGATAACTCTTTCCCAGGCTTAATCATTCCCGATGAGAATGATACGACAGTAAGAAACTACCATCGATAGAGTTTATGGATAAACCAGACAAGCACCATCAGGATCCATAAAATCTTTACATTGCTGGTACTCGTTGCTTCCAGCACGCGGTATCTCCCCTGTTTCATTTTTATAAATCTCAAAACAACTTCTGATAGCTGAACAGTAGACATTATTTTGATCTCTATTTAACTCACTTCCATTAGATGATTCAAATATAGAAAAGCCTCTTGACTCAAGTTCATAAGCACTTTCTAAAGAAGTTGTAATTTCACTTTTCACTTCTTGGAGTATATCTCTCTCATTGCTAATATCTTGCAGTTGAGATTGTAAGTCTAAATATATTGTCAGCGTAAAATATGATGAAGCCGCCAGAATATAATAAGGACGAATCACCTCATAGAATTCTGAACTTGATAAATTCCAAATTGGCCCCTGTAATCTCCAGTATGCAAGAATATCGTCACTAAGCTCTCTCGTTAGACCTCTCTCAAAAAGCTTTGTTGCAAGCTCAGAGCTTAAGCTTAGAGGGCGCCTACCAGGTAAATACAATGGTGGCATACCATACAACACAGGAAGGTTAAAAAAGCTAGTTTTCATAACCTTGGCAAGGTCAGAGTTGTCAAAACGACCAAAAAAACCTGGTGATGATTGCAAAATACCATAGTTTTTCAAAGATTTATCAAGCCCCTTTTTTAGAATGTCATGCATAATTATTTTTCTTAATATCCGATCCTGCCTAGAGTTGTTCACTCTTTCACTAAAGAGAAGAGATGACCTAGCATAAAGCGGAACATTAATCGAGTGATGCTCACTACCAGATAGACTTACTCGGAGCCATTGGGAGATAATATCATCTAAATTCTGCGGCCTTAACTTTCCAGAATGTAGCATGCCCGAAAACCGCTCTAACAAGTCAACATGTGCGCTATTTAAAACTCTCCTTTGTCCAGTTAATGAAAAATCTAGCGCCTGAATCAATGCTAATGACTCAAGGGCCACTGTTCGCTCAGAGGAAAACTCCAAGAAGTTACCAGCATCCAACTGTCTCCAAAAGGCTTGTGGTGACTCATTGATTAAGCCTAAAAACTCTTCTCTCTTGCGAATAAAAAAGACAATATCATCACCATCTATTTTTTCACTAGCTGCAAGTCTCTTTGAACTAAAAATATTTTCAAACTTAGGGTAATAGCGCTTTTTCGCTTGATTAAGACGAACACTCAAACTTAGACTGCCGGATGGATTGAAAACACCTTCTACTAACTGAGCGCAAGTTTTGCCAACACCAAAGGAAGGATTTGATGCTAAGTCCCTCTTAATGAACTCTTGAGTCTCTTCCATCGTTCCTAACTGTACAGTTGCGATAAAAGCGAATATAAAAGGCAACCCCAGTATAATTGGCCTTAATAAAAACCAGAAAAAATCACTTATCCCAAAATTCTTCATAAATATCTTATCGGTTAAAATTTCCGACCCTTTAGATTGGTCAAGCTGACAAGTGTATAAACTTTAAACAGTTCAACAATTTGCCCATCATCTAAAAAACAATAACTTAGACAATAAAAGTAGGACCAATGATTGGAACAGAATTTGCAAATATTATAAAAAATAACAAAGAGATTTATATGCAAAGAAATACACTTTCAAAATGGACCCTTATTATGTTTGCTATTATTGCTAGCTCATTTCCGTTTTATGCAGCAAGGTCTTCTAGCAGTATCAATCAATGCGATCTGGTGACAAATTTTGGAAACCAAATTGAGCGGGATAGAGAATCCCTTTATATGATGAGAAGAATTCAAGCAGACTATTTCGAGGCGAAAAACTTAATACAAAGAGTTGGCGATGAAGATAATATTCATGAAATATTACTATTAGCAGAAGCATTAGAGGAAGAGTCTAATCTTCACGCTGAGAGTAGATCTAGAAATGCTTATGGGGTTACAGGTACAAGTGTAGGTTCAGTTATATTGGCCACATATATTGTTAGAAAAGTGAATGCTGACACACGAGGCTTAAGTCTTAGACAGAGAGTTCTCCGTGGGACCATATTACCAGAAAGAGGTCAAAGATTGAGACGCTATGGGTTTAACTCTGCACTCGTTTTTAACATGATTTCGACTTTTTGGCTCGTTAAAGAGTATCGAAAAAATAACAATCAAATTAATTACCTTGCAGAAGTAATTGATCAACTCAATCGACTAAAAGATCTCTCTGAGGAAATAAACCTTTTAGAGTCACAAATCCAAAGCAAAGAGATCGTATTTGAGGAGAGAGTCATGCAATTGGAAGATATGGGACTAGCAAAAATCACAAGCGATGGACTCAAATGTTTATGATCTATTTGTCATATAAAAAAATAAAGAATACAATGGTTCAAACTAAGTAAAAGCTTACAAACTCATATTATGGATGATAGAGAATGAAGAGCATGATCAAATTTATGTTTTCTAGTTTTAAGCGGTTTTTGATCTCTCTTTCTTCAATTTTCATCCTGTCTGGTCTTGTCTATTTAAACGTTGAAAATATTGTAAACCATAGAACCTTTTCATTTTGGCCCTTTGATAAACCTCATAATGGCTCAATTGAGCAATTAAAAAAAATAACAAAACACAGCATTAAAATTATAGATGAAGTAAATACTCTTAACCAGCTAGAAGAAAAGGAGCTTAATTTACTCTTAAGAAAAGTTGAAGCATTATATGGTTTTAATTTTAATATTCACATTAAAGAAGACTTAGATGGTGTTCCAATTGAAAGTTATTCCTTTCAAACTCTAGATCAAAATAAAAATATCGACCTTATATTAGTTTTGGATATAAATAATAGAACTATTCGTATTGACTCATCAGAAAGATATGCCCACATCTTTGACGATGACTATAACCATTCAATGATTCAAGTCGCGGCCTTCAACCTTTCGCAAGATAATTTTTATAAAGGACTCTACGGCCTCGTTTTAAACTCCGTAGCTTCACTTGACGTACACCTATCAGATCTCATTCAAAGCGAGAAAGCCTACTCGATGGATCAAGCTTCCCTCAAGCAAAACTACCTTTTTGAGGAACAACTTTCTCAACTAAATAATAAATTCAAATCAATGAAACTTTCTTTAATTTTACTTGGTGCCACTTTTATAATTATGATTGTTTTATTTTTTACGAGTGGGCAAAGCGGTCTTAAGAGAAAGTACAGTATTGGTCGCATAAAATATAAACAGAGTACTCCTAGAGAGCATAGTACTGGCCACAAGGTTTGGATTTCACAATCAGGTACAAATGCAAGCGGTGGCTCTTTTATGAAGTGGTAGATGATGTTCAGTCAAACTCAAAAACAGCAAATTGAATCAAAGATAAACTCGGTCGAAAGTAAGTACGACGTACAAATTGTCCCTATCTTTTTAAAATCTTCACACTCATACTCTCGAATCCCACTGCTTTTTAGTTTAGGACTCGGCCTAATTGCACTCTCTAGTCATGCTGCGATAGTAGATAGTTTCTCCTTACTAAGATCCTTCAATGAAGTCTCTTATGCTCTAGTCCTCTCTCTTTTCTTTGCAGTAATTGGATACATTATAGGTCATTTACCAGCGATTAAGCGCTTTTCTACCTCTAAAGCTGAAAAGATTGAAAACGTCTACCAGAAGGCAACTCAAATTTATTTTGAGCAAGGATTACAAAATATTGAAACTCACAGAACAATTCTTGTCGTACTTTCAAAGCTGGAGCGCAGGGTACTTATTCTTTCTGACTCTGGTGTTAGTAAATATATCTCACAAGAAAAGTGGGACAAAATAGCTTCAAAATTTGAATCTTTTATTAAAGCTTCAAAGAGCAACACTCCTTTACTTGGCTATTTAGAGTTAATCTCCGAAATAGATAAAAATCTTGCTGATCACTCTGAATTATCTCTTTACTCCTCAAAAAAAGATCTCAACAAAAAAGAAGATGAGATTTCAAAAATTGAGGAGAGTAAAGAAGAGAGTGATAAGAATATTACAATAAATGAAGCTGAATCAGAGACTGCCGAGAGCAATATCGAAATGAATGATGGAGATGAAGTCGAGGATATTCAAAAAGATGAAAATAAAGACAAAAAAGAGTCTCATTGAAAAATATGCTCTGCCACCTCAGCACTGATATTTTTTCTTCTCTTATCATATTCATGTGTCATCACAACTGATGCATGTCCCACATCTCTTCCCATAGAACCAATATCTGTCACTTCTAATCCCTGAGTTATATAAAAAGTTCTCGCAACGTGGGGAGTGACCTTAATTGAAATTCCTGCTTGTATAGATAATTTCTCTAATACTTTTCTGATGGCCTGAGCAGAGAGAGAGTCTCGAGCAGATGAGAGAGCTTTAAAAATAAACTCTTCTTGATTATACTTCGTAGGAATTAGGCTTTTAGTATCGACTTCGTTGTTAATATGGTTTTTAAACTCTAAAAGTGACTTAACGACAAGAGGTGATAAGTTTTTAATTAAGTTTTTCTGAGACTTATGTGAACGTATATATAAACGGGCCTTTTCTAAACTCTCAATTTCTAGATCCTTCCAACGGAGACTTAAAAGTTCTCCAACCCGAATCCCTGTACTGAACAAGACCAAAACGATAGAGCGATGAAGTAAGAATGAGTACCTAAGAGCGTATTTATTAGTACTTGCTAGACTTTTTAATTCATATCTGTCCTCGAGAGCTTTTAATAATGATTTAAACTCATCCTTATTAATTACT
>SKIL01000385.1 GCA_007116425.1 Bacteriovoracaceae bacterium
TCATATTAATAGTGGCCCCTAGGGGAATCACAAATTGAGAAACAGACTCTTTAACTTTCAAATCTTCCTGGGCCACCTTCATGGCCAAAGGCATGACGGCAGCCGAACTAGAGGTAGAAAAGGCAAGTAATTGTACACTCCGAACATTTTTTAAAAACTCTACAGGTGACATTCTCGCAAAAACCCAGACGAGGAAAATATACAGTAATAATAGGAAGAATAGACCAAGTAAAACTGTTCCCATATAAACGCTCATCCCGGCCAATGTCGAAAGTCCGACTTGAGCAGCGAGTTGGGCAGTAAGGCCAAATACTGCAATTGGGGCCAATCTCATTACACCTTGTACAATCGTCATACAAACTTGTTGGAGTGAACTCAATAATTGAAGAATAGGAGAGGCATCACTACGATTCATCGCCACCATCGCGACACCTAAGATGAGAGCAAACACCACGACCTGAAGCATTTCGAGATAGAGAATTGAGCTTAAGGGGTTTCGTGGAATGAGACCTACAATTTGATCAGGAAGGGAACTAAACACACCCGCAGCATCGGATGCAACATCATTTTTTACAATTTCAGCAACTTCAATTCCCAGTTGACTGGCATCGATAAAATGCCCTGGACCAATCAAGATCGCCAAAGAAATACCTACAATAATAGAAAAAACGGTAGTACTCACGAAAAAGAGCAGTGACCAAAAGCCGATTTTCTTAAGATGATCAAGACTTTCGCTGGTTGCAATCCCCATAATAATAGAGGCGAAAATTAAGGGGACAACAATCATTTGAATAACGGCCAAGAAGATTTGACCTGGTAGCGCCAGCCAATTACCGATTGTTGAGGCGAAGCTTGGGTCAACCAATCCGGCCGTCGGCCCAAGAGCAACTCCAACCACAATACCTAAAAAAAGTCCAACGAGGACTTGGGCCCAAAGACGATTCTTTATGAGCCCACTTAGTTGATCACTTAACTCTGAAAGAGCTTTAATTTTTACTAGTTGTTTTTTAACCATATGCCCTTATAACATTTACTAGATAAAAATCAAAGTCTATGGAGCGTTTCCCTGCACGCGTTCATGGACCTGTAAGTTTCGTCATTAACACGTCTAAACTCATTCTCAAAAAAGTCATAGTTAATTAGGACATATGGAGAACGATTATCTGCATCACGATCACTACAAAATAAAAGGCTTCCATTACGAGATATTCGATGTTGCTCTAAAAGGGAGTAGCAACTGTCGAGAGAGTGAAACTCATGGCCTATAATATGAGTAACTTTATCGGCGCGTTCGTTAATCTTAAATGCGATATAAGGTCTACGATTGTCAGCATCTCTATCTGCACAAGCGATTCTATTTCGTCCCAGATTTAATGTAGACTGAAGAGCTCTTTCACATGTGGCCATACTTCCAAAAGTCACTTCTCTCAACTGTCTTTTTTCATAATTACGATCAAAGTAAGCGATTAAGAAGGGTCTTCTACGATCATTGTCTCTTGCTTCACAAAAAAAACGATCGCGATCTCCTGGTGGTCTGCGATCAAAATCACTCAAAGCATTGCGAGCATCTTGTAAACTCTGTAATGCTCGCCTTTTTTGAGATACACTCACTCGATCATAACGAATAATATCCTCTATTTCATGAAGTGTATTGAGAATATCTCTATCAATCTGATGAGTACGCGATAGAACTGAAAAACTGAAAAATAAAAATGTAGAGGCCAGGCCAACAGTTAAAAATCTCATCTAAATTCTCCTTAAGAGATAAAAATAATGGCCTAAAAACTTAAAGTCACGACATCATACAAGGTGCAATATGACACTTTTTGGCCAACCATTTATTGGACAAAGTAAAAACCACTAACTGATTTAAAGTATATGATTTAGTATCTTAAAATAAAAAAATCTATCTTTCTTTATCAAAGAGACCTGAGAATGGAACGAATATTTTATCACCACGAAATTATAAATTTGCTAAAGGCCTCAAAAATCAATGCTATTATTTTGAAATTTAGGCTTAAGTATCAAACTAAAGCTCAGTACATAGTCAGTTTATTTGACGATGATTTTTATACTCAGGTCGACTTTGACATTATTGACGGAAAAACTAGAAAGATCGTAAGAGAATGCTTAATTAACTCAAATTGGAACGCCCTAGGGAGTCGTTACTTTATTTCTCCATGTAATAAAACATTTTTCTTTGCAAAGCCCTCTCACACACTAGGGTGTAACCCAGCAGACAAACTTAATGAATCACTAAAAGAAGGAGAATTTATTTTTGCTACTCCAACTCAAGCGATCCTTCTTTTATTGAAGCATGAGTACACCGTGAACCTTGATGAAGACTGGGCGATCAAGTTTTTACATCATCACCCAGTTAATACTCAAAAAGTTTACCAATGGATTGCCCATGATGGTCTTCAAAAGTATATTATTGGAAGTGAAAAAAAGATGAAAAATATTTGTGACGAAGGAAATAAACTTCGAAAAGCAAAGGACTTACTCCCTATTTACTCATAAGTGAGAAATTGAGTGCACACAAGTTTTATTACCTCTTAATCCCCCTCACACTTTTCTTCCCAAGTCTTGAATGACTTGAAATTAACGAGTCAAACGTGTGATAATTTGATTGAATGAATTAGTAAATCGCTCTTTATCTTTTGGGCCAAATGGGGCGGGGCCACCAGTATCGACCCCGCTATCGCGTAAGTCTTGCATGAAATCCCTGACAGAGAGCCTCTCTCCAATACTTTCCTCAGTATAAAGCTCTCCTCGAGGATTAATCGCCACGACATCTTTGCCCACAACAAGAGAGGCCAAAGGAATATCCGCAGTAATTACGAGGTCACCAGAAACTGCGTTATCAACAATATATTGGTCTGCAACATCAGCACCTTGTTCGACTTGAATGAGTGAAACTAGAGGGCTTGAAGGGATGTTCATATACGAATTGGCCACTAGGTAAACGTTTACTTGTAAGCGATGGGCGGCCTTAAAGATCACTTCTTTTATGACTTTTGGACAAGCATCTGCATCAACCCATATCTTCAAACATCACCTCTATAGCATTAATCACCTTTAAAGAAGAAAATAATTATTTCAATTCACAGTATTTAATTTCTAAAAAATTAGCGTCTAAAAAATTATCTAAATGATATGTATGCCCTTTATCATCTATTATATGAACATGAACGTCACTGTCATGATGAGTAAAAACTCTACGATGATTTTGGGAATAAAAACCAACACCAAGAACCTTAAAATCTATTGGATTAATGAAAGTTTTTTTCAACTCCCCCGTCTGCTCATCTATCCCATTTAAAATATGGGCCTTTAACTGACTAATCTTCGCTTTAAAAACAAACAACTTTGCAGAGTCAGATATTGAGGCCAGCTTTGCTTCGAGTTGAGCAAAGTTTTTTATAGAAGAAAAGCTCAACGGATAAAAATGCTGGCATCTTGCATAGACATTAAACACCAATGATGTTTTATCATGATATGTTTTAATTCTCTCATCTTCTATTCGGCTATTGTATATTTTCCCATCATAAATCGTCACCTCACCAGAAAAGCCAACTTCAGGGCCGAGCATAAAAACACCCTTTTGTATATCTCTGGTTGAAATTGAATAGTGTGGATCAGATATCCCATGTCGAACAGTATATTTTAAACCCGAAGTATAGTAGAGAGTACCGTCATCTATCTGATCGATAGCTGAATGGGTACATGACAAAAACAAAAGAGAAAAAAAATATTTAAGTCTATACAACTTTAATACCTCAAGACTATGTCGAATTTAGAGGACATTTGAAAGTAAAAGTGTCTCCACTCTAGAGACCACTTTTACAGTGAAACATATCATTAAAATAACGCTCACTAAAAATCTCAATCGCTGCACCATACTCTTGATCTTTCGATCGATACAACTGAACTTCTACATCCTCATTTGGATCCAGATATTTTCTTTCGACTGAGTCATAAAAAAGTTCTGGAGTTTCAAACTCAACTCTATCTCTATTATTAGGACAAATCTAATTCATAAACTGTGGCCGTTACACTTCTTTCACTTACCTTTATAACTTCAATTTCTGAAAGAGTATTTTGATCAATACAATTCACAAACTCGGATTTTAATTCTAGTGCATGGGCAGAAGAAACAAAGACAAGAGTTGTAGCAATAACTAATAAAGACTTCATATAACGACATTTGTTAACAGGATTCAAATTTGAAATGCATATTAACACAATTTACTTTATATAGAGAAAGTATATATTTTTTACATGGTTTTAATAACTCAAAGGAATCATTACTGACCTTATAGTCTTTATCAACAAAATTGGATAATGGTCAACGATGAACACTCAAACTTTTATTTTCGGTTCTCTCTTAGCAATTTACTCCTCAATCCTCATGGCAGCAAATCATAATGGGCCAACACGTGATGAGAAAATTCAAAAAATAGTCAACAGATGCCTTGAAAGTGTTGAAAATGGTCACGGAGTACTTCGCTACACAAACCGAGAAAGCTCAGATTATATATTCAAAGACAATGATGAAATACATATTAAAATAAAAATTCAATTAAGATATCAACTTAGCTTTACAGATGAAAAGTTTACACAAGCAAAAATATTAATAGAAGAAGCAAAGAATTTCATCCGAGAATTCTACGCACAACACCACCTTAATGTAGAAATAAAACTAGAACATGCTAAGTTCTATAGAAACTCTATGAATCCCTACCCAAGACCAACCAGTAATGCCCATATCGTTTATATCAGAAAAGAAATGGGAGATGCTATGAGTGTCTTGACCTGGGGAGTAAACTTTCAATGGGACCCCATAATGCGTGGACAAATTTATGCACATGAATTTTCGCATCTCTTAGGTCTTCAAGATGAATACGACACACCTCGAGCGACTAGGATTGGAGAAGTTGATAATATTATGAGAAATTGGGATGCCCCTAAACCAAAGCTTTATCCGCACCAGATCAAGCAGATCATTTCCCCACTATGTCCACGAATTCTTTAAATCAAATTACTTCAATTGAAAATCTTTACTTATAATATAATTTGCCCGATTCGATTGTACGCTAATGATTGAGTGTTCAATCTCGAGTGCCTTTTGAATAAGCTCAGTGTGAGGTTCTCTCATTCGAGAGACACGATGAACATGAGTATCTTGATAAGTCCTTTCAATAAAAAATTTAATATCATCATTCTTTAACAAATAAAGATACGTTCCCTCGACGATGACAAAATCCAGAGGCGAATCTAGTTCTACCTGTTCTTGAGATACTGTATTTTCAATAAAGTTAATAATGGGACGTTTTATTGAGGTTTGACCATTTTTCAGCGAAAGTACCAAATTATCGAGAAGCTCTAAATCTACCTCTTGAGGGCCGACATGATTGATATCTTTTTCACGCGCTTGACTATTAAGTTTTGGAGGAAGCTTAAAATAATCGTCCATTTGAAAAAGTAAAACCTTATGACCTCGTTTTTCTAGTGCATGCTCCAAGGCATGGGCCGTAACACTTTTCCCACTTCCAGACTCTCCGTAGAATGAAATCACTGTTGTTGAAGGACTCACCTCTTTACTTCTTTCAGCGATACCTACTAAATCATTCAAAAGCTGATTTGAAACCTTTGAAATATCAATTTTTTCACCAATCATATAATTAATCCCGACCTGTGTCTTTCAAAGTGATCTAACAGTAATATGCCCGCAGCACTCCAAGTGCAAGGAGAAACCCCCTGAGATTTTTTTGTCTGCCCATGAAAAAACTCGGCAAAAGGTTTTTGTGCTTGATTAAGCAAAGTATTCAAATCTTGCTTAAAGCTTTTGAATCTCTCTTTTTCGTCTAAGCAAAGAAGACCAATACCCCACCATGAATTGATCATAGGCCAAATTCCTCCGTTATGGTATTCATAAGGTCTATTTCTGAACTCCAGTGATGTACCAAGAGTTAGCTCTGTCCACAGAGGGCTTTTATCGTCAATAACCGGCCAGAATGCAGGTAGTAAAGAGGTCGACAAATCTTTTGATATAGAACTTTGATATAAAAAAATCTCTTTTCTCTGCTCATCATTAGGTATTTGGAGTAAGAAAGCAAGAGAGTGAGCAAAACTGTCAAAAAGATCCAAATAACCTGACGGCCTAAAAGAGGCTTGAAAAAACCTTGTTTGCCCCTCAGACAAAAGACTTTTCTGGGCCCGAGAGTGAACGGCCTGGTTTAATGTCGCCTCATCTGGCCAAAAATTAATCATGATTTTTCTTTTGCTTTCATTTATGTCGTAAGTCGACTGGAAGAACTTATTACAAAGTTTTTGGCACCAAAAATAAAGTACTTGATCATAAAAAGTATAACCTTCCGTGATAAAGTCGTCGGCCCAGTTGCCACCTTGTGGTGTATAAATCAAACCAGCAGCATTATATTGCCAAGCAGACAAAACTTTCATCCCTTTCTCAATACTTGTCATTAGTAATTTTCGATATTGAGATTTTGGAGATTGAGCAAGAAAATGAAATGCACCAATAATAAACCATGTTGTTGCATCGACTCGCCCAACAAGAGAACCATAACTCACACTTTCAACTTCTCCATTCGAAGAAACGGAAACATTAGAGGGAATTTGGCCATCAGGCCCTTGGTTTTCGGCCAAAATCGCCAAGGATTTTTCGAACGCTTCAGATAATTTTTCATGTCCTATTGCAAGGCCAGCGAGCCCACAGATAACTCCATCTCTCGCCCAAACTCTTTGATAATTCGCAACTTTATTGGGGCTGGCGACAATAATCCCTGAAATAATACTTTGCTCAAGCACATCAATCGCATTTTCTCGAATATTTTTCATCACCAAGTCACAATTATAAAAAGTGCGGTCATCCCAAGTAAAGCGACCGCTGTTACTCTATAGTCTTTCCACCAAGAGGTCGCAGGCTCATCACATAATTCATTGACACCTGCTTTTGACCAAACAAGATGTACAATCTTTTCCGGAACATGCTCTCTATCAAACAAACTTATCAAGAAAACAAACATTAAAGAAAAGGCAAAAATAATTCCACCGACAATCAGAAAGTGAATGTTTGGAAAAAAGTCAGTGGAGCGTAAATATAGGAAAATAACAGAGAAAGCATGGCCTAGTAAAAGACCATAAAAAGCACCTTTAGCAGATGCACGTTTCCACAAGAGTCCCATCAGGAAAATCGCAACGACCGGTGGAACAAAAAAGGCCAATGCATTTTGTAAGTAGTGGAATAGTGTCTCAAAGCTTGCAACAACTGGAATCCATAAAATACTAATAACCATAAAAATTAAAGTCACAATCTTTCCAACCTTGGCCAAAGTTGCCTGTTTAAGATCCGGCCGAGCCTTTTTAACAAAGTCCATCGTTACAAGAGTTGAAGCAGAGTGCAGGGTTGAGTCAATACTACTCATGATCGCAGCAATAAGTCCTGCCAAAACAATTCCCTTTACTCCTATTGGTAAAAGCTCCGAAATTAATGTTGGAAAAACTAAGTCCGGTGTTTCTAAGTTTGGAAATAAAACCTTCGCGATAACACCTGGATATATCAAGAGAATCATCGTTGGAATCTTTAAGAACGCTGCTAGTAAAACACCCCACCTAGCATGAGAGATATCACGTGCGGCCAAAACTCTTTGAACAATGAATTGATTCGTACACCAAAAATAAAAACCTAAAATCGGAACACCAATCACTAGGCCTGGCCAAGGCATTGTCTGGTCTGATAACGGTCGAACAGAGCTGAGCATATCAGAGGAAACACTCTCTCTGACATAGGACCAACTTTCAACACTATTAAATACTAAAAATGCAGTTAATATACTTCCGATAACGAGAACAATAACTTGAATAATATCGGTATAAACGACGGCGCTAAGCCCTCCAACGGCCGTATAAATCCCTGCAAACAAGGCCAGTAAGGCAGCAGACTGCCAAAAATCTACTGCCGGAAAAAAGAAATTTATAATTAGAGCACCAGCGAAAAGTGTCCCTGCAGTATCAATAAACATATTGCCAATAATTGTCATACCTGAAAAATAATAACGACATTTTGAATCAAATCTTTTCTCTAGAAACTCAGGCATTGTGTACACACGACTACTTAAGTAATACGGAACGAAA
>SKIL01000230.1 GCA_007116425.1 Bacteriovoracaceae bacterium
GCCCCACTACCGTGGGGTTGACCTCTGAGTTAACCTCATAAGATTTCTCTTAATCTATGCTCTGTTTTGGTTGTCTTTTTCAAACTGCCAAAATTCATTAAGACGGATTTAGCCTAAATAAACTTCTATTCACAAAGCTAAGTCTATGAAAATTAGGTAACCCCACTATACTGGGGCAGTTTCTGACGCCCTTTTTAATGGCCGAAAATCTAAGGCCGAAAGTCTTGGCCAGTTAAATATAGGAAGCCTTTCCTATACTGATATTCATGAAATCAGTACCAATATTATTAAAAAGAAACATATTAACTCTCGTGCCATGTTTCTAATAAGAGAGTTTTTACGGGAAGAAATTCTGAATGATCTCATTTCTCTTTACGAGCAAAGGGCCATTGAGTCTCAAGATCTTTTTGCTGATACTATTCATCACTTTAGAAACTACATCAATCAAAGTGAAAAAATCTTGAATCATTCAATCACTGACCGAGATCTTATAAACATTCCCAAAAAATATAGGGCGAAGTTTATCTGAAGTAAGCTACCTACAATTGTGTGAATTTATTACCTCAGGTGAGCATGAAAAGTTTGAAGAACAAATAGCGGCCTACCGAAAAGAATTAGCTTTTGAAGCGTATAGAAAATCATCCAATTGATATAAGCACTCAGAGAGAGCAAAAGAGCTTAATGAAGTTTATGAAAGACTTGCCAGAAAATGCGGAGCTTAATCTTTCCCCATTTGCCCGAAAGGAGACTGCTCAGTTAAGGTTTCCCAAGTAATATTGTGATAATCAAATCCATCCTCGACCGTTGGCTTAACGATTTGAAAATAAGGAGAGCGATCAAAATCGGCAGGTGTAAATAAAGTATGATGTTTTCTTTTAAAAAAGCGCACCTTCTTCCCCGATCTTTTTACCAGAGGAAGTATCGGATAGCGAATCGATTGAAAGGCCTCCGCAATCATACTTGAACAAATCACCTTAGTTGGATCTCCAGAACCTAGCTCTAAAAAACTACGCTTCCACTTATCAGGTACAGGTGGAGCTGGAAAAAGGTAGCGTGCCAGATCAATAATATTTTTTAAGTCATAGTCGTGACCAAGACGACCATGTGCATAGTCTAAAACATTTTTTAGATCTTCCTCTGAAAGTTCGACGGGGCGACAGATCCTGGTATGAAACTTTTCATAAGATCGCAAAGGGATTTTTTGTACTCCAAGTTCTAAATCAGCTTCAATAAGCTCCTCGTTACCAACATAAAGAGCAGAATGAGACCAGTTACTTTGAGTTAAATATTTCACGGCCATGCTAAAACGTTGATGACCTTCCACTAAAAGAACATCTCCAGGTCTGATACACTTTACAAGCTGCTCATATGTGTGAGTAGAGTTTTTATATAATGTGCGAACTTCACCACTTAAGACTTTAATCAATAAATTTGAAAGTTGTTTTTGTACAAAATCCATTTGTTTAGTATATATGAAAAATAAAATAATTGTTACAAATAAAGAGTAAGTTATGACTGATCAAAAACATTCATTATACCCCAAACACCTCCCAACTCAGTTAAGATGGCTAGTAAAGTATACTATTAATATCTTAGGACAGCAGGTCAAAGAAGTTTATGGGCCAAAGCAATATAAATTGATTGAAAAAATCCGACTTAAAATGAAAGAAAGTCGTAATCTAAACGACGAAGATACAAAAATTATTCTTAGAAAAGTATACAATCAGCTCAATAAAGAAAATGACAAGGCCCTTTACGAAATCACTCATACCTACTCTCTATACTTAGAGTTAATAAATCGCTGTGAAAAGGCTTACCGTAATTTTAGATTAGAGCAAAAGCACGGACAGGCAGGACTAATTCTCAATCGCCCCAAAAAATCGCCACATGGAATTATTTACGTCTTTACCGCACACCCTACAGAGGCCAGATCTCCCGAGATTATGGAGCTACTTAACCAAATCGAAGATTCTTTAACGGAGATACTTCGATATGAAAAATATAAGCATATAACACCCAAAGAAAATGACTATCTTTCTTACCTTATAAATCTATGCTTAAGAACATCTCTTTCAAAAAATCGAGGTCCAACAGTTCAAGATGAAGCATGGCATATCTTTTCAGTCGTTCTCGCTCCAAAAATTCTACAAAAACAGGTCGAGCTTAAAAAGAACGATATTACCGTAAACTTTAGGACCTGGGTTGGAGGAGATAAAGATGGGCACCCTTACGTAGACGAAAAAACACTTCAAGACAGTCTACAACTCAGTAGAAGTATGATTTGGAATTTTGTAAAAGACAAGCTAGACACTAGTCTAGAAAGGCTAGCACTTATTGATGATTCCAAGCAATTGCAAGAGGTCAAAAGAACTTATAAGCAAGTCTCTAAAGATTTTGAGAATCTTTTAATGATAAAAAATAAAGATGGAGACAAGATAGCTCAATTCCACAAAAGCTTAAGCAAGCTTTTAAAAAGTCAAAGAAGTGTTCTCAAATCGGATTGTCCTGATTTAAAAGATATTTCTACATTACTTTGGTTATACCCGGCCCTCGTTCTTCCCCTAGAACTAAGAGAAGATTCAGAAGAAATTGAAGCGGCCCTCGAGTCAAAAAAATCAATGCCAATTGAAAAAATGGTTATGGCACTAAGAGATATATCGCATGGATTTAATCCGAAATGGTATATCAGAGGACTTGTTATTAGCATGACGAGAACGTCATCAGACATTATTAACGGTATCACTTTGATTAAAAAAAGTTTTAATCAAAAATTTGTTATTCCTGTCGTTCCTTTATTTGAAACCAGACAAGCTCTTGAAGACTCGACTCAAATTTTAAAAGAAGTCTACGAACAAGAGAAGTGGCTTAAAAAACATCACCAAACCAATTGGGACTCTCGCTATGAGATTATGCTTGGCTACTCTGACTCATCTAAAGAAAGTGGTGTTCTTGCAAGTCGCCATCTTATTGCCGATGCTTTGACAAGACTAGACTCTTTTTTTAAAAAAGAAAAACTCACTCCTGTCTTCTTTCATGGTTCGGGAGGAAGTATTGAACGAGGTGGCGGTTCAATTAAAGAGCAAACAAGTTGGTGGCCAAAAAGTGCCCTCAATGTTTTTAAGGCGACAGTACAAGGAGAAATGGTTTCGAGATCATTTAGCAGCGCACTTATTATGCAAGGCCAAGTCCAAAAAATTCTTGATGAGGTCACTCCAGAAGATAAGAAGAAAGCTCCTAAAAACGTTTCGCGAGCGATTGAAAACTTTGCACTGAACAGTGCTGAAAAGTATTCCGAACTCATAAAATCTCCCTCATTTATACAAGTCGTACAAGAAGCGACACCTTATATGTATCTTGACCAACTCAAAATTGGATCTCGTCCGAGTAAGAGGCAGTCTAACCGCAAAGAAATTAAGCTGCGTGCAATTCCATGGGTTTTATGCTGGACTCAAACAAGAATTCTTCTTCCAACATGGTATGGAGCTGGGAGCGCTTGGAAAAACCTATCACTTGAAGATAAATATCTACTTGTAGCAGGACTTAATAAATCGGAGTTTTTGGTTTCTTATGCAAAGATACTAGGCTTTACGCTTGAGAAAATTGATCTTGCAATCTTCTCACTCTACCTAGAAATGAATCTCCCCAAAAAAGATGCTGAGCAGTTTTTCAAGGAGATAAAAAAAGAACTTGAGTTAACGAAACAATTCTTGAGTGAGTTGACTCGAAGAGAGGATGCATTGTGGTTTAGACCATGGCTTAAAGACAGTATCTTTATGCGGTCATCAATGATCCACCCTCTTAATCTCATTCAGCTGATTGCGCTAGAAAGAAAAAATACAAAACTACTCCAAGAGTCCGTCACGGGAGTGGCCTGTGGGATGCTAACCACAGGCTAAGGAGCTATTTGGTAAATTTTCCCGCTGTCAGTTGTAAAATATAAAAGGCCGTCAGGACCCTGGCGGATCTGACGAACTCTTTCATCTAAAGAGTCAAAAAGCCTCTCTTTACCCACAATTTTTTCACCATCGAGGACAAGTCTGTGAACATGAGTGTCACCTAGTGCTGCTATAAAAAGATCTCCATTCCACTCCGAAAAAACATCTCCCGCATAAAATGTCATTCCCGAAGGAGAAATGGCCGGCGTCCAGTGAACAAGTGCTGGCTCCATGCCTTCGACATATCCAGGAGCTATATATGCTCCACTATACTCACGACCATAGGTCATTTTTGGCCAACCATAATTCTTACCAGGAATAATATGATTTAGTTCGTCACCACCTTTTGGACCAAACTCAATTGTCCATAGTGCACCAGAGGTAGGATGAATATCAATTCCTTGTGGGTTGCGATGACCATAAGTCCAGATTTCATTCAATTTCGAATCATCTTCTAAGAAAGGGTTACCACTCGCATAGCTTCCATCTGCGTTTAATCTCAAAACAGTACCGCTGTGGTTTGATGGATCTTGGGCCTGATTTCTCTGTCCGCGATCTCCAACCGTCATAAACAAATGGCCATCTTTATCAAAGACAAGCCGAGAGCCATAATGTCTGCCCGGAGAAGCGGCTGCATTGGCGACGAAGAGTGTTTCAAAGTTTTCAAGTCGCTTATTATCACTATCAATCACTCCTCTTCCCAATGCTACAGTACTTCCTCCATCTACACCTTCAGAGAAAGTCAAATATAGATATGGAGTATCCTCAATAACTTTATATAAAACATCTAGAAGACCTCCCTGAGATCGAACATGAACAGAGGGAGCCCCTTGGATTTGAGTCGGAGCATCTTGGCCTAACTGGTAATAAAAAAGCTTTCCTGAACGAGTCGAAAAAATCATTTCATCGCTAGAAATAAAATCAATTCCCCAAATCACTTCTCCAACATCTACTATCTGATTCGCAGAAAATGACTGCTGAGTCACCACATCTGCGATATCTCTTGCATCGAGAGTTTTATCTGAAGTAGCTTTTGTATTTTGTTGGCATCCGACAAGTGAGATAAATAGAACGAACAAAGAAAACCGACTAAATAGCTTCATCATTAATCCCTTTTGTATAAATTAAAAAAATACTATCAGGTTTGCCAAATTTTAAAAGGGTAACTCATTTTACATTCGACAAAAGCTTACAAACACCCCGAAAAGTAGACAATGCACAGCTTCAATGTTTAGATTCAATGTTAAAAGGAGCAGCAAATGGGAAGATTAATTGATGGGAAATGGACGGTAGAAGAAGTAAACCCAAAAACCAAAGATGGCGAGTATCAAAGACAAGTTCAAAAGTTTCGCAATCAGCTTGCTCCAGAAGAAGTCGAATCGGGCCGATATCACCTCTACGTTTCCTATGCCTGCCCGTGGGCCCATAGAGCGATCATCATGCTTAACTTAAAAGAGCTGAATAGCGAAATTGATATTTCGGTTGTTGGCCCTTGGATGCTTGAAGATGGGTGGGAGTTCGTTCAAAATTTTCCTGAAGTGACCGGCGATAAACTCTATCGGCTCAAATATTTACGAGAGCTTTATGTTAAGGCCGATTCAAAGTTCTCAGGAAGAGTGACGGTTCCCATACTCTGGGACAAAAAAGAAGAAACAATTATAAATAATGAATCTTCTGAAATCATACGTATATTTAACTCTTCTTTTAATCACCTCACAGGAAATAAAGATGATTACTATCCCAATGAACTTCGCAGTGAAATTGACCATTGGAATGAGCAAACTTATGAAAGTATAAATAATGGGGTCTACAAAACCGGTTTCGCTCGCACCCAAGAGGCCTACGAGAAAAACTATTCGGCACTTTTTGATCAATTAGAAGTTATTGAAAAACATCTCGAAGACAAAGACTATCTTGTTGGAAACACTCTTACAGAGGCAGATATTAGGCTTTTTCCAACTCTTGTTCGCTTCGACTGTGTTTACCATGGTCACTTCAAATGCAATAAAAAGCGAATAAAAGACTTTAAAAATCTTCATCGATACACATTGAATATCTACAACCACCCTAAAATTAAGCCGACTCTGTTTTTTGATCATATTAAAACCCATTATTATGGAAGTCACGAAACCCTAAATCCGAGTCGGATTGTGCCATTAGGACCAAGTCCATTAGTTTAGATTTACTTTAGATGACAGAAGGAAGTCCTTTGCCCTAGAATAGTAGACTGAAGCTAAATCACAGGGATGAGCGATGTCATTTATTGTTACTTTCCGCGGCCAATTTCGACCTTACGACCTTCCAGAAGTTTCTGGGTATAACCGAATTCATCAAGGCCAGAGGATTGATCAGACAAAAGAAATTAAACCTAATACAAAGGGCTACCGCGAAGAAGATCAAGAGCAAGATAACGACTACTCAAAAAAACCTATTAAGGCCTATAAGAATTTTCAAAAGTCATTTGAACTCAATAAAAAATTTAAATATGCACGAGATATTATGTCATCACCAGTAACGACATTATATAACCACCAAAATGTCGCTGAAGCAATGAAGCTGATGGAAGAAAAAAGTTTTAGGCATATTCCCATTATAAGTAATGAACCTGATGCTTCAGGGCTGATTGGAATTATTACAGAGCGGGACATTTTAAGGCTAAATTCACCACAAAAAATGCAACTAATTATCGACTCTGTTATGACGGAAGAAGTCCTCACAGCAAGAGAGACAACACCCATTCCTGACTTGGCCAGGATCATGCTACACGAAAACTTTAGTGCACTACCAATTCTAGACCAAAGCAATAAATTGGTTGGTATTGTGACTTTAACAAATATTCTCGAGTATATAACTAAAGCGGATTTATTATGAGTTCTATCTGGGGCGAGAATGCACAAAACTTCTATCAATTAACACCTGATATTGTCGAAGATGCGCTAGAAAACTTAGGAATTAGATCTAATGCCCAGGTTCTAGCACTTAACAGTATGGAAAATAGAGTTTTTCAAGTTGGCCTCGAAGACGACTTAACTCCACATATTCAATCTCAACCAGATAACGTCAATGAATACTTTGAATCTCTCCCTATGGCCTACAACCAGCTAGTTCTTAAGTTTTATCGCTTAGGGCGCTGGAGTGAAGAGTCGATTTTAGAAGAGCATGGTTTCTCCTACGAACTTGCAGAGATGGAAATTCCAGTGATACCACCGCTTAAGCTCAAAGACAAAAGCTTACACAGACACGAGAGTACTGGCCTTTATTATGCCATATACCCAAAAGTATTCGGACGTCTACAAGACGAAATAAGTGACGATCAGGCAAAACAAATGGGAAGGCTTATTGCAAGAATTCACAATATTGGGAGTATCAATAGCTTCACCCATCGTCCGACCTATAATCTCGAAAATTATTTATTTTCACACTTAGAAACATTTAAACAAACTCAGCTCATACCTGACACTTCAAAAAAATACTATATCGAGCTTTGTGAACAACTTGCCAAAATGATTCAACCATATTTAGAGAGATTAACACCTCAAAGGCTTCATGGTGACTTTCATCGCGGCAATATTATTTGGTCAGAAAGAAATGGTGATTCCCTCCCTTGGATTATTGACCTTGATGACTGTTCTCAAGGCCCAAAAGAGCAAGACCTATGGCTACTTCTTCCTGGTCGAGACTCAGAGTCGTTGGCCCAAAGAGAAATCTTTCTTGAGGCCTATCTCTCCATGAGTAATAGCTCTATTTCGCTTACAAATTTTATTATTGAAGCGCTTCGAAGCATTAGGATGATTCATTTTAACGGATGGATTGCAAAAAGGTGGGAAGATCCTATCTTTCAAAATTATTATCCAGACTTTAATACCGAGAACTACTGGCGAACTCAACTTTTAGACCTGAGGGAGCAAATTTCTATTTTACAGGATTCTCTCTATGAATAAATTGCAACACCTTAAAAAAATTAAATATATCTTACTCCCCATTCTCATTTTTATTCTTCTCTACAGGCAAGGTCCGATTTGGCTTAATAACCTTCAAACAAGAGGAGAAGTAATAGATCAAGTCGAGGTCAGTTATCTAATAAACTCAGACTCTGAAACTTTTGAAAGATTTTTATTTCCTGATAAAGATAAAAAAACGATCTTAATTGTCTGGGTGAGCTGGTGTCCGGCCTGTCATGTAGAAATGAAAAGATTTCAA
>SKIL01000247.1 GCA_007116425.1 Bacteriovoracaceae bacterium
CTACTCTTGCGATCTATCGAGATGGTCGAACTCTTGCGAATGCATCTATGTCATTTTTTGATGGCTGGGAGGAGTTGGGCCTAAATGGTGAAGTTGGCCGCAAAGACTATGTGGCCACTCATGAAGTTGGACATGTCTTAGGGTCTGAGTTCGGTTTAGATAGTCATGATGAGTGGCTAAAACTTAGTGAGTGGAATCAGGTAGATAAGCGATGGCATCATGGTGGAGAGCAGTTTTTTATCTCTGGGTACTCAAAAACTAACCCCAGTGAAGACTTTGCTGAAACGGTAAGTGCTTATCGCTATAACGCTCGAATGTTAAAACAGCTAGTGCCTGAAAAGTATAATTTTATGCGTGATTATGTCTTTGGTGGAGTTGAATACCTCAATCAGACAGCATGCGATGTGAACAGTTCAGATCTCTATCGCTATCTTTCTAGAGTTTTTAATTTGTCTCAGGATTTAAGAACTCCAGATCTCGTCGATCTTACTGATAAATCGGGGCCTTATATTGCTCAAGATTTATCGGTATATCTGACTGGTGGTATGACAAAGAGTCAGTTTATCAACGCGCTAGAGGGGGCGATAGCTCAAGTCATATTTATTGATGAAAATCCAAATTTTTCAGAGCTTCAAAAAATTATTCAAGGACGGCATCTCGCACTTATTCTTAAAAACACAGATAAGCGCCTATTTGAAGAGGCCGATATTCATTTGGCCAAAAAGAGACTCTTGAGAAGAATTAGAGATTACTTTGTTGAGGCCTTAAATGAAAGAGACTATATGTTTAGAGTTCGAAATCTTGAAAATCGTCGTGAGATAAAAGAGGCCTGTGCACAATACAGTGAATACGGAATTATATATAATGATTTAGATGAGTATGTTGGTGGGTTTCGATTTGCTCATCGAATGAGACGAGAGACATCTAAGATCCGAGAAGATTATTGCTTAGATACGACAAGACGAATCGGAACCAGTTCGCGACCGCGAAAAGTCGATGCTCTTTTGTATGCGAATCGTTTTTTTGCACCATTTTTAAACGTTCAAGAAGAGTTCGACCGTGCCATGAATTTAATACTTGAAGCGGATCAGTTAAGAGAAAGCTCTGATTCATCTATAAATTTGTTGCGGCGACTCTCTCGCAATTTGGAGATTCGAGATTTAGAGTCTCAGGCCCAAGCGATTTTAGAAAAACTTTAGTTTTTTTTGAAAAAATTTTTAAAAGAGCATACCACGGCCCTGCCTTGAAGCTTATTTTGTTCCAGTTAGGATAAAAGAAAATCTTAACTGGAGTTCTTGAATGAATAACTCAGTCAAAATTGTATTTGGCATAATAACTTGCTTATTGTCTCTATCCTTTAACTCCCACAGTTTTGAGCATACACCTCGCTCTTTCGAGCATATTCATTTGCCCGATGACCTAGATTTTTATCAGTATCAGGCCGGACATGCACATGTCCTTTCACCTGAAGAGGAAAAGGCCTTCTACCAAGAATTAGAAGATGGCCCTCATATTTTAAGCTTTCGATTTGCTCAAACTCACTGGCGTGAATGCCAGGATTTCGTTACTGGCAATTATCTCAATTATGCTTGTGCTCGCAATCGAGGAATATCAGTCATTTTAAAAAGTTTTTTAGAAGATCATGTTTTTGAATGTGTTGGAAGAGGGCTTAAGGCCCAAGGATATCCAAATGAATATATGGTCAGAGAAGTTCATCTCGTACATGCGGGAATTTTAGGTGATCCTCGCCATTCTCCAAGAAGCTTACACTCTGAAAATCGAGCAATTGATATTAAAACTTTTCGTGTGGACATCGATGGACATGGCAGAGCAAATTTTCATGTCGGCGACCTCATAAATAAACCTTTTATTGATGAGTTTAGGAGCTGTTGGGGCGAGGCCTTATACGATTATAATGAATGTCCTCTTTTTAACGGAGAGGCCTTTTTAACCGGCTCGATTGGTCGTGAAGATAGAAATCACCAAAATCACCTTCATACTTCTGTTCCCTACTGTGTAGGAGGATCATATGCAGGTAATTATTTTAGGCGATAAAAAGTGTCCAGTACTCTATTTTTGTCAAGATCTAGCTGAGGGAAGTCGATAAGATTCTATGCTGCACTTGTTTATCCCCTTGATTATATTTAGCTTTCTATCACTTTACCCAAATTCTGCAAAGGCAGAGGAAAGCCTCTTTCATCTCACTCGAAATTCTGTAACTCTACAAAATTCTGAAGGAGAAGACTTCTTCCTTGGTTCGAGAAGTTTTTTACGTCAAGTGAACTCAAAAAATAATTTGGATAAATGGTACTCTGAAGTTCGTTTAGTTGATGATTATAATATGCCCATTTCAAATGAAACCTTTCGTTTGGCCTCACGTTATTTGAACCGAAGTATCTCTATGCAATTTAAGGACTCTCTTGAGGTTTTAGATCCAAGTACCGGCCAAACTTTAATGATGCCAGAAAATTCTCGCTTTGTTCAGCTCGACCGCGTTCAGACTGGTTGGAATTATTATGAGATCATTCGAGTCAATGATGATGGACTCCCTCTTGATAATGATGGCAACCCCGTTAATCCTCCTGCTACACCACCAGTATATCGCGTCTCAATTTCATCTTTTGAAGACCATATGATGAGAAATGAAATGGAGTACTTCTTTTTCTTGATTGAAGGAATGGACTCAAATACTGTCGCAATTTATGATGCTTGTCCAATTACAGAAATTCGGCCACCAGAAGACAAATCGCCGACGCCACCTGCAAAACCGATAATTTTAACACAAGGTTCAACTCCGAAAATTCCTTTACATACAAGTTATGACTTGCCAAAAGTTACTCCATACAGTCAGTTAATGGCCGAGCGCAATTCTCTTAGAGGACGAAATGACTGTGAGTCGAGGAGACGTGCGATAGAGGCCGAGATGATGGCCGAAACCCCATGGGCCGGACTTGATATCTATCAGCGTGCAGATAAAATTCATCAACTTGCTCAAATTGTAGAGTCTGAAATTAAGGATGTGGCCAGTAAAAGTGGAAGATCTGGACAGTCTCAAAGTCGATTTCGAGATTCTGTAAATCCTCATTATATTGCCCCAGGTGTTGATCCTAGCTTGGCGACCTGTATTGTTTTTCAGGAAACAAGAGGGCTACTCAACTATATTTCACATAATTATACTTATTGCCAAAATACTCAAAACCCTGCATCGACGGCACATGGTCTGGGACAGATAACGAGAAGGACTTTTCGTTTAATGAAAAATCTAGGTGACGGCGATCAGTTTCCTTATGAGACGCCAACCGCACAAAAGTATCGCGGTAAAAGTGTTGTTGAGGCCCATCAGGCAATAAGCTCTGATCCCATGATGCAAATGGAGCTCGTGTTGAGACAACTTAATTACGAATATAAATTTAGTCGCTGGAGAAATGGCAATATGACCCATGAGCAGCTTATAAGAAATGCTGTAGCTCGATATGATAGAGATAACCAAAGCGCTTATTTGCAAAATGTCGTGGATCGCTGTTTACCTTGTATGCAATCAGGAAAGTCAGCATCTGTTTGTTATAAGGAGATCTTTGAATGAGAAACTTAATCCTTAGTTTGTGTGTTTTGGCCATTTGTTTTGAGACCTCTGCAGAATCCAAAGTCAGTCATGAAAAATGGTCTGCGGAATTAATAGAAAAAGGTCTTCTCTTTTTTCAGCGTACAGAGGTTCAAGAGCTTGTCTTCGATATTTTGGTATATACTGCGCAGTCAATGGATCACCTGATCATTAGTTACGAAGGTAATACATTACTTGAAAAGTCTCAAGGGAGTGTTTCTTCAGGTTTTCGCAGTGTCAAGTTGATGGCAAGTGAGAAGCTTGAAAATCCTTATGCTGTTGTCATTTGGCAAAAAGGTGTGCATGGGGAAACGCTTGAAATATACCAATTAGGTGGAAAAAGTTCGCCACTACTCTCAATCAATAGCTCATGGCCGATTAAGTATTCCATCAAGGATGACCAGCTCATTTATGAAGCTTATGGAGACAGATTAGATGAAGCTAAGGATTCAGAGTTTCCCTTTGAAAAAATAAGCGGTATTTTCCCTAAAGATTAAATTCAAGTTTTTTTGCTCGATCCTTAAACCACATCAAAATGGCCGGTATAAATATGAGGTCCACGGCGAGAGCGGCCGTAAGAACTACAGCACAAAGAAGTCCAAAGTTTATATTGGGAACAAAATCACCGAGTATATATAACCCGAATGCACTAATTAAAATCATCGTTGTAATTAAAAGGGCCGAACCTGTATAGGAGAATACTTCTGCGGTTGCTTGCTCGATGGACTTTTTCTCAAGGTTAATTTTTCGATAGAGATTAGAGAGAAAATGAATGGTATCGTCAACTGCAATTCCAAGAGTTACGGCCGCAACAAGAGCTGACCCAATATTTAAATCCATATTAACGAGCTTCATAAAGCCAGCACCAAAGGCAAGCGGCATCAGGTTAGGTGCCAAAGACAGCAGCCCTAGCTTGACTGATCTAAAAATGACCATAAGGAGAATTCCCACCAAAAAGAGGGCCAAGGAAATAGAAGTGATAAATGTCATGACTACGTAATCCATCATGCGTTGAAAAAGGAGGAACTTACCAGTAGTCTGAGCATCCAACCCTAATTCTTTATATTTCGCTTCAAGTTTCTCAACATGTTTGAGCCAACCTCGAGTGTCATAGATGTCCCATAGCACTGTCATTCTCATGGCATCGTAATTGGTTGTGACGCGGTTATTTAGCTCCATCCCCTGCGGTAGTGACATCGTATAAAGAAAAAGGAGTTCGGCAATCTCGGCCTTGTCATCAGGGATAATATAATAATCAAGGTCATTGTAGAGATCGCGATTAAGCGCTTTAATAATATCAATAATGTCAATTGTTTTTGTGACATACTCTTGCTCATCAAGCCAATTTTTAAGTTGTTCAACTTTGTGCAAGAATTCAGGGTCTTTTACGCCATCGACTTCACCGGCAGAGATGAAAATTTCAGGTCCAGCACTTCCACCAAAACTTGATTGAATAAATTTGTTGGCCTCACGTACCGCCACCCCATCTCTAAAATAGTCATATGGATTCGAATTTACTCTAATTTGAGAAGCGAGATAGAGTGAGACAAAGAAGAGTGTAAAAAATGTAATAATAATTGTACCACTATGTCTTTGAATAAATGCCGCTATTTTTAAAGTCGAAGGAAGGGCGTCACCAGTTGATTTAATTTCTTTTATTTGAAATTTTCTAAATGATTTTGGAGCTTGAAACTTGGCCAAAACAGTGACTGGGGCCACAAAGTGAATAGTGAATACCCATGCTAAAAAACAACCAACTCCAGCGAGTAGACCGAGCTCTCTGATGGGAACCAACTCTGTTGTTAAGAGAGAGAAAAATCCAATCATAGTCGATAGCGAGGTGAGTAATGTGGGGGTGAAATTCTTATGCAAAGATCCGCGCATGGCCTCAATTTCGCATAGGCCCTGGGAGCGGTATTGAAAAAAAGTGACAAGAACGTGGACAGAGTCAGCAATGCAAATGGCAATGAGGATGGCCGGTAAAATGGTGAGAACACTATTGTATGCCCAGCCTAAGTAAAAACATAGGCCCATGGTGGCCGTAATACACATAACTGTGATCACGAGAGGTAATAGAGAAGCGAGGAAGTGCCTAAAAGCAAATAAGAGATAAATCATGACAACGAGGACGAGTAGAGGAAGAATAATCGCACCATCATCAATTGGGACTGAGCGAAACGCATCGTTAACCGTCGCTTCACCGATAAGGTAAATCTCGTGATCATATTGACCGTGAAAGCGATCTCTTATTTTATTTGCCTCTTTGACGATCACTTCATAGTCTGGACTTCCATCCAAGGTCGTCACAAGGCGAGCAAAGAGCATAACACTTTTTTGATCCTTATCAATTAAATAAGAGGGAAGCACTTTATGTTTACTAGCTTCTAGTGCTTTTTGTTTTAGAAACTCATCAGTGAGTTCGTATTCATCGAGATCAATAAACGGCCCGATATGAATTTCTTCGTCATCTGATCTTGAGTCATTATAATTAGTGAGGGACTCGACTCTGATAACTTGTGGGATTCTCCACATTTCTTCAGTGAGGTCATGGATGGTTTGAATTGTTTCCTTGTCGAAAATACCAGATGGGCTATGAAGTGCAATAACAAGATTCTCATCGTTTCCAAAGCGCCTTTCAAATACATCGAGCAGCTGAATATGTGGATCACTTTCTTGGAACCAGACTCTAACGTCATATTTCTCTTGAAAGTACAGGTTACCTGGAGCAAAGATCGCAACAATGAACAAGCTGAAAAATATATTTAACCACGGATGCTTTAAAATAAAATCACTATAACTTGGTACTAAATGTTTTTGCATCCATTGAAGTCTAGACATTATTTCGTTTCACTGTATTTAAAGATTTGTATTCGATACATCTGAAAGCGCTCATTTTGGATAAGTTTATCAAATTCTTGAGTAACTTCTGTAAAACCTTCCAGGTCGCAATTAGGTACCCTTAAATAAGAGCGCAAAACAATATAGGCCCCATCATTTAAAGATGGCCTAAGTTTTTGCATGAAATTTTTTTCATCATCTCCTTTAAAATATGAGGGGACATCGCTGAGTGAAAGAAAATCGTATTTTAAGGGGGCGTTATGCCCTTCAATTATATATTCTTCGAGACGCAGAAGGTTTTGTTCTACAAAATAGACTTGGGATTTTTTTAGTGCCTCTTTTACTTTCAGAAAGTTTTCTTCTTGCGCTTCAATTGGGTTCCCATCGCTATGACTAATTTTTCCATGAAAGCATAAGTGAAGAAAGTAGCTCTCTCTGACCAACGTGTGATTGAATAATTGGGTGAAGGCCTTATTATAGTAATCAAAGTGACTCTCTTTTACATTTTTTTCAATGAAATGGCCTTTGTAGAGAAGGGCATTAAAAACTGACTTATTTCCAAGGACAAATAGAATAAACTTCCACTTTTTTATAGGAAAATGAGTTTGAAAATACTTCTTTTGATCTTCTATCGAATGATAATTAAAAATCTCATCATAGCGCTTACCCATGACAAGTCGTAAGAATTTGGAAAAGATCTTGAATGTTTTTTCCCATTTACCTTCATACAGAAGAGAGTTCCAATTATTAGCTGAAAAAAGAAAGTCAAAAGTGTTAAATGTCTTGCTGTCTAATTGGTCTTGTAATGATTTGAAAAGCTCCCTGCGACGCTTTGTATAGTCATACTCTGAGTATGGAGGAAACCCCCAAAAGATGAGAAAGTCTTGGTGTGAAAAGTTTCGAAGTGTTTCAAGTCGTAGTCTTCCTAGGTGTAGCTGGTCATCAGAAATGTCAGCGCAAACCAAGTTCTCAGGATAACAGCTTAATAGAGGGAGGCATCTTGACCCACAACCTGCAATTGAAAAAATATTCTTAGGCCTCAACTCCTCACATAGCTGTACTTCAAGACGAGTGTCTTCGTTACCTAAGCTATAGTTTAGTGAGTTGAAATATTTTTCACTAGACTTCTTTTGTGGAGAACTCATGATAATCTTCTTTTCTTTTTGTTTGGTTGGTTTTTTGTAGGTTAAGCTTTTTTAATGCATGTTCACGACATAACCTAAATTCGTCTTCCGTAATAAGTCCTGAGTGCCCCATAATATTGGCCAATCGGACTCCATGTTCGTGTGACATTTTGTCGATCTCTAATACTTTTTTATAGCTAATGTTTCTCGAAAGAGTAAAAGACTCCATTCTCCCGGCCATGGCCAAAAGAGCTGTTTCTGCTAAGCAAGCATACACAGCATTACCCTCAAGCCCCATATCCAGATTGATTTGAACATCTCCAGGGAGCTCAACTTCACCACTCGCTATAACCATAACATCTGGTCGTTTGAGTGCGTCCTCTTCTGAAATGTCAAATGGGCGAGACACATCACAAATCACACAACCTGGTTTTACGCTTTCAATGTCGATGATCTTTCGACCTTGGGCACTCGTCGTTGTAATAATTAAATCGCATTCTGAGGCATAGCTTTCAGGGCGTGTACTTATTTTTATCTCACAAGATGGAG
>SKIL01000165.1 GCA_007116425.1 Bacteriovoracaceae bacterium
AGAAAAAGTAGAAACGATTGATCGAATCAAAAAACTAGAGTCACTTAGAGAGCAAGCGATTAAAGAAATAAGAAAAACCTACTCCGACTCACAGATCAAGAGTATAAGCGACGTCATTTCTTTCTTTCAAGAATTTGAAAATCGCAACAATGCACTTCACCTCTTTCGGTTTAATCGATTTTTAATTGATATTATCGAAAAAATTCAGGCGCAAAACAAGAAGAACCAATTATTCATAAACAAAGCACTGGCCAACTTAAAGCAGATTAGAGAGTCGGCGATGGGAATAAAGTCTTACTCTACTTATGATAAGAAAGGTGGAACAAAGGCAAGTCCGGTTAATAAATAATATCGGCAAAAGGTATAGAGGAACAAGAAAGTGAGCGACCTATTAAATATTGGAAAATCTGGACTAAGCGCTGCGAGAAGTAATCTCCAGACGACGGGTCATAATATTTCCAATGCCAATACAGAAGGTTTCTCCCGTCAAAGAGTTCACCAACAGGCCAATGCCCCGATTTTAAAACAAGGTCATAATCATGGGTCGGGAACGAGAGTGCGATCAATTTCTCGCGTACACGATGAGTTTGTTGAGAAGCGCTTAAATGCCTCTATTTCTAATCACAACCATCACCAAGAACGTGCCGACCAGCTCACGCAAATTGAAAATCTTTTCAACGAAGTCGATACAGATGGCCTCAACAAAGTGCTCAATCGCTTTTATAACTCCTTTAGAGAGCTTTCGAATCAACCCGAAAACGAGACACTTCGATCTGTGGTTAGGGACAGTGCTGGCCTAGTCGTTCAAGATTTTCAAAGAATAAGAAACAACCTAAATGAGTCCGCTAGAAATATCGACTATCGAATTAATACAGAGGTTGAGGACATCAACACAATCCTTAAAAGTTTAGCTGAACTTAACAAAAGAATCACAAGTCTTGAGGCGATGGGAGAACAAACTGGTGACCTTCGCGATCAACGGGACCTACAAGTTCGAGAACTTTCCAAGTCTTTTAAGATTCAAACCTATTCCGATGATCGGAACAATTTTATTATCTCTGCTGTCGGTGTCGGAACATTAGTCTCAGGTGGTCAACACCAAGAACTTCATGCAAGCGCAGTCTCACAAGATCGATCCGGTAACAATATGGACGGTTCGATGGAGATATTTTTCCGCAACCGCCCGAGTACCCCCATCACTTCTGGGTTTCAAAATGGACGTTTTGCTTCTATGCTCGAAGTTCGAAACAACGATATCAGAGAACTTCAAGACCGCATTGACAATGTCGCCTATGACTTTGCTAAAAGTGTCAATGCCGTCCACAGGCGAGGTTATGCAAATCGCCCCACAGAAATTGGCCCTGACGGAACTGCTCGAAACACAGACTCTTGGGGGCCTCTCACTGGAATTAATTTTTTTGCAAACATAGATGATCGTGCAGGTGCCGCCAAAAACCTTAGACTGAGTGATGAAGTTCGTGACGATCTATCAAATATCGTCACAGCTCTTAACCCCAATAGCCCCGGCGACAATCGCGTGGCCATTGCGATCTCAAAACTTCAACATGAGAGAATCATGTCAGGTGGAAGTGCGACTCTCGAAGAGTACTACTTGCAAACGATAGGTAATGTTGGCCTAGAAGCAGGAAAAGCTAAGTTTGATGCAGAACAAGCTGAAGGAATCTATGCTCAGGCGAACGCCGTTAGAGAGAGAATCTCTGGAGTTTCCTTAGATGAGGAAGCGGCCAATCTTGTTAAACATCAACATGCTTTTCAGGCATCTGCCAAGGTGATTCAAGCAGCGGACGAAATGTTTCAAACAGTTCTGGGGCTTAAGAGATGACACGAGTATCTAACAATAGCCAGTCAGCTGCTCTCCAATTTGCTCTTAATCGCGCCAAGAGAAAAATGGAAGATTTACAGATACAGGGCTCAACTCTTCGTCAGATCACACGTCCTTCAGATAACCCAATTGGAACAACTGAAGTTTTGCACTTAAAGTCTGCATCTTCTGACAATGAGCAATATCAAAAAAATATTCAGCATGCTCTTTTAAATCTAAACACCACAGAGCAAGCTATCGAACAATTGACAGAGATAATGGTTAAGGCAAAAGAGATTGCCATCAATCAAGCTTCAGACTTTTATGATGAAGATATCAGACGTGGCGTTGCGAATGAAGTTAAGCAGCTTCGCAATCAGGCCCTTGCGATTTCTAATAAACGTATCGGTCAGCGCTATATTTTTGGCGGCTTTAAAACTCTTGAAAAGCCTTTTAATAATGACGGTACATATAATGGGGACAACGGACACACAACTATCGAAGTGGCCAAGGATTTCTTTATCCCAATTAATCTTCACGGTGAAGAGGTCTTTTATTCTGATGAAGACAGTCGATTAAAACAACCGCATCCCCTTAATCGTTTTCCAGACCTGGAAGTTTCACCCAACAAACAAAGACAACCACAGGAGCGAACCGCCGACCCTGTGGACTTACCGACAGGCTCTCGAGATCTTGCCTCTATGGATGATGAAGGCCGAATTATTCCAATTACCGAGGAGCCCCCACTCAATTTCGCTTCTCGAAATAATATTTTTTCTGTTTTGGATGGATTGAATGCCGCTCTTGAGAATAACTCATCTCGAACCGTTCAAGATCTTCTGCCTGAAATTGAAAACTCACTTTCACGACTCATTAATCTTAGAACGCGGATAGGTTCAATATCGAACTCTATTCATATGACACAAAATTCTTTAGAAGGAGAAAGGTTGAGCTATGCCGAAAGAAAAAGCCATCTCAATGACGCTGACATTGCAGAGCTTTTTTCGGACATTCAGAGGCAACAAGCTGTGCTAACAGCGACTTATCAAACAAGCCAATCAACCTTAAACCAAACTCTTCTAGACTTTTTGCGTTAATTTACTTTATGAAGACTCGATAAAAATTGTGTAAAAAATATAGAGGTTTGACCATTTTTACTTGCTTTTTGCTGTTGTGGATACTATAGAAGTCCGAATAGACCGCAGCAGAGAGGTCATGACCCGGCACATATAAATGGCCAACTAACGTACTCTCACCAGCCGGGAGACGGAGCTGGAAGCGAAGTCAGCGATATTTGAGGTAAAATATGCTTGTTTTAACACGGAAGCTAGGCGAAAGCATCGCAATCGACGACCACATAAAAATTGTCGTCGTTCAAATTAAAGGTAAACAGGTTCGATTGGGGATTAAAGCTCCAAAAGAGACCAAAATTCATAGAGAAGAAGTTTATCAAGCCATTCAGGACCAAAACACTGAAGCATCCCAGGCCGACATGGATTCTATTTCGCACCTGGCCGACGAACTAAATAAGAAATAATTTCCTTCTTGCCCTTTTGCCCCTACGACTGCTAGAATCTCAAAGCAGATGGGGCCAGGATGCGTCCCGAGCTAATGGAGGCAATTAGTGAAAGTCAAAACAACTCGATTTGGTGAACTTGAAGTAGAGAAAAAAGATATTATTAATTTCTCAGAAGGACTTCTTGGATTCGAAGATCTCAAAAAGTTTTTCATCGTTGATCCAGGCGATCAAACCTTGATTCTTTGGCTACAATCAATAGACGACGCAGCTACTGCTTTTCCAATGATTGAACCTAAAATCTATAAGCCTGACTATGCGGTTAAACTGTTACCAGCAGAACTCAACAGCTTAAATCTTGAGAACCTAAATAACACTTCAATCTACACCATCTTGACAATTCCTCAAGATGTAACAGAAATGTCTGCCAACTTGAAAGCCCCAATTGTGATTAACAATCAGTCTAAGAACGCCAGACAGATTGTACTTCAAGACAGCAAGTTAGAAGTTCGTCATAAAATGTACAAGGAACTTAAAAGCTATATCGTGAACTTCGCTTCTGATGATAGCAATCGTACTACGGCCACGCCCCCACAAGCACAAGTGGCCCAAACGGTTTCTACAGAAAATCCATCAGGCGAAGAGAGTACGACTACGAGTAAAGACTCTAACACTAAAGCCGAAGCATAACTAAAATTTTAATAATTTTTTTGAGAGGGCCAGCATATACGCTGGCCTTTTTTATTACAGAACTGTTTCAGTTGCTGTCTTTGAGAGGTTTAAGTACATTGAAGCCTCTTCATTTGCAGGCTCTTTAATCAAGACTTTTTCCCATTCGGCTTGTGCTTCTAAGATATTTCCACTTCCATAGTGAAGAATACCCAACGCAACACGGGCAGGCATATAAGAGGGAACTTCATTCTTCAGCTTACGAAGCTCCTCAAACGCCTTTGATACAAAGCCTTTCTTAGCATAAACTTTTGCAATTTTAACTCTGGCCTCATAATTAAAAGGATCTAGCTTCACGACTTTATTGAATTCAAACAGAGCTTCATCAAATCGATTATAAGACATATACATTTCAGCAATTTCAAAGTGCTTAGTCGCAAACTTTTTATTTACATGACCGTCCTCTAATCCGTGCTGAGCTGAAGGTGTTTTCACTCGCTCATTAGCAGTATCAAAGATTTTTTTTGCCTCTTCATATCGACCAATATCATTGTATAAAACCGAAAGCGAAATAGATGCATCAGTATGGCCCGGGTCAAGCTTAAGAACCTTATTAAAGGCCTTAATCGCTTTTCCAATTTCACCCTTCATATGAAAAATATTTGCTAAGTAAAAATAGGCCGAAGGGTTCGATTGATCTGACTCAATAAACTCATTAAGTACTAACTCTGCTTTTTGATATTCACCCCTCTTAAAACATTCTTCTGCTTTAGAAAGAAGTTCATCATGAGTCATTTTAACCATTCGCTCATCTCCTAAACTTTATTGAATGCAATTATTTGCAAGTCGCTCTAGTCTTCTTTTGTTGCTCTCAGAAATTTGACTTTTAAAAGCCGAAAAATAATTTTGGCATTCATCAAACTCTTTTAATCGATAGCTTGATTCAACAATTCTCATCATTGCTTCATCTCTTAAATCTTTGTCTGAAAAGTTGGCCAAAATTTCTTTGTATCTAAACTTTGCAGAATCATAAACTTTGGTTCGAAAATAGAAGTCAGCAACATAGCGCTCTCTATTTTTCAACATCTCTTCAGCTTCTAAGATTTTATCGCGGGCCTGTTGAGCATACTCACTATCTGAAAATCGATTAATCAATTCGCGATAAAATGTTATGGCCTCACGTGCAGGCTGGAGGTCACGATCATACGTTGATGGAATCTGTTGATAATATGACTCGGCAATTCGATAAACCACATAAGCAATTCTCTCATGGCGAGGGTGAAAGTCTCTAAAGAGAGAATAAGCCGCGGCAGCTTCAGCATAGCTACCTTGCTCAAATAAAATATCTGCCTGAAGTAACTCAGCCGGGGCCGCATAGAAACTATATGGATAGCGAGAACGAAGAAGATTTAGCCTCTCTGTCGCCAATAAAAAACGCCTGCGCTCAAACTGCTCTTTTGCTTCTAAATAAAGAACTTCTGCCTCAGTCTGACCTTCAGGCCGAGGAGTACTGCAAGAACTTAGGAGTGATAAAAATGAACAAAAAACTAGAAATACTGCAATGGCCCGAAACTTCAAAGGAGCCTCCATTTAACTATACATTTGTCCATGAATACTACCACTTGAGCTCGTCGAGCGTCAAAAGATCTCTTCTTCTTTAACGAGCTAAAATACCAAGACTTTCACCAGAAACCCAGCCTTTATACACTTGAGGACGCTCGATAAAATGCCATCCATTATATTCTCTTCCAACAATGACCTTCGTTCCGGCCTGAATCTGCCCATCACTGCGGTAAATGGCCGAAGGTCCCTCTAATATCTCAGAGGCATCAATGACAATGGCAAGCTTATGCTGATCAAAGAAGAAATAGCTTCCAATTGGCAACAGAGGTACAATGCAAAGTAAAAAATACGGACGCACTAGTCGTCCTCGAGGTTTAAGCCATACAAATAAGCATAAAACGACAACCGTTAATATCAACGCTATAAATAAGTAAGTTTGAAACGGCCAAGAAAGAAAAAAGTTAAGTAATCTGTCACTCATATGCAATGATTGTGAAAGATCTGCGCTACCTAATTGATGTTCAATAAAGGAAATATTATTTAATAAATCAGGTGCCAAGTGACCTTCTTGTCTTGAAAGCTCCAGGTGATAGCGCCCCGCACCAAGCTCACCCATCCTGGTGTAAAATGTCCCGAGATTATAATGGTAAAGCCCACTTGAAAAAATATCTTTGTTGGCCAGCAACAAGTCAATTCCTTGTTGGTAATCACCTTCAAGATAAAGGGCTTCTAATGACTTTAAGAGTTCGGATGTGTTAGTATCGCTCATGTCTTTTCCATTATTATTACATATCAAAGGATGTGCAAGTATAAGAGACCTTTGATAGAAAAGTTCATTAATATTACCGGATTATGATAACACGAAGATGAGGAAATTTTTTATGCAGTTTGGAGTTCATAGCGAAAATATATCTGAGTTAAGCGATCGACTTTTTTCTTCTATCTTAGAGGAGCAGCAAAAGGTTGCTCATCTCAAGCCGGCCGATCCAGAAAAGCTCCCCCAATCAAAGAGTTTGATTGAATCTTTTGCTAAAGTGAAAGGAAGAGGGTTCTTTTATGACTACTTTTCGACAGGTAGAGGACACGGACCATTCACAGAGCTTGTTGACGGTTCGATTAAATACGATCTGATTGGCGGTATTGGCCCTGCTATTCTCGGCCACTCTCACCCACTATATATTCGCGCTAATCTCGAAGCCGCGCAAAGCGATCTTATGATGTGTGGGAACTTACTTCCCTACAATGAAGCATATCTTGTCACGAAGAAAATGGTCGACTTAGTTAGCGAAAAATCTAGGCTCCGCCATTTTTGGTTTTCTGGCTCTGGGAGTTTTGCCAACGATACGGCCTTGAAAATTATTTGGCAGAAACAAGCTCCTAAATATAAGATTATTGCCTTTGAAAAAGCCTTTGCTGGTCGTAGTGTTGCCACACAGGACATCACCTACAATGAAGAATATCGCCAGGAGATGCCAAAGTCAGTTGATGTCGACCATGTTCCACACTTTAATCATAGAGATCCTGAGGGATCACTTAAAAGAACCCTTGATGCTCTTAACCAACTCTACGATAAAAATGGAGATGTTTACGGCGGACTTATGATTGAACTGGTTCAAGGTGAAGCTGGTTTTGTTTATGCGCCAAAAGAGTTTTATGAAGAAGTTTTTAAATGGGCAAAAGCAAAAGGACTTTATATTTGGATCGATGAAGTACAGTCTTTTGCAAGAACGCGAGAGCTTTTTGCATTTCAAATGTTTGGTCTTGATGAATATGTAGATGTCGTTACTGTTGGTAAAGCGCTACAGGCCTGCGGAACATTATACACAGAAGAGCTCAATCCAAAGCCAGGTCTTGTTGCAGGTACTTTTAATGGTGGTCTAGCAGCACTTTTGGCCGGTGCAAAAACTTTAGATTATCTAACCCAAGGTCCATTCTATGGTGTTGGTGCTCGCTTTCACGATTTGGAACAAAAGTTTATCAGCAGAATTGAGAATCTCGCTCAAACCAGCTGTAAAGGAAAAATTGGTTACTGTGGAGGAGTTGGCACAATGATTTCATTTGAGGTGGGTGACTCTTCAAAAGAAATGACTGCCAAATTTTTAAAGGAATTATTTAACAATGGAATTATTGCCTTTTCTGCTGGGAAAAACCCAACAAGGGTAAGGTTTTTACTTCCTTCAAGTTTAACTGATGAACATATAGACGAGGTTTTTACAATTATAGAAAAAACCGTTCTAGACGTTTTCGCAGACTAGTGTAGGCTTTTATGTTTTTATTAAGATCGGTACGAGAAAATGACCTTAACAACCTTTATGAGCTTGCTTCACAAGTAAGCTTTATCAACTTACCAGCTGATAAAGACATTATTGAAAAAAAGATCTCACAATCGCTAACATGTTTCAAAAATCCATACAAAGAGTTTTATAAAAACTATTACTTTTTTGTTATCGAAGACCTTGAGAACAATTCCGTCGTCGGCGCTTCAATGATTCATGCCCAGCATGGAACCG
>SKIL01000046.1 GCA_007116425.1 Bacteriovoracaceae bacterium
ACCAATCGTAAATTCATTTACATTCATGGTGATTTTTCCGAGAGCGCTCTGGTCTGGTGAATGGGTGAAATTTAAAATAATCATGGGCCAATTATATCAGGAAATAGAGTTATATTGTGGATAAAATTTTCTCATCTTTTGATAGAGAATTTAATATATTCAGTACTTCTGGTGTACCTTTTATCTGGTCGAGGTCATTTCTAATTTCAATTAATACTGGTTGATGGGTCAGAATATTGGAAATTTTGCGATGTGATACAGCACCAGACTGTTCCACTCCAAAGAGATTTCCTTCTCCTCGAATCTTAAGGTCTTCCTCCGAGATTTTAAATCCATCGAGATGATCTTCAATAACTTTAAGTCGAGTAAGACTTTCTTTAGAGACTTGTTTATCTAAAACGAGAAAGCAGAAACCGGGTTTGTCTCCTCTTCCAACTCGACCTCTTAATTGGTGAAGAGAGCTTAGGCCAAATCTTTCAGGAGAGAAAATCGCCATAACTGTCGCATTGATGATATTAATTCCAACTTCAATGACACTTGTAGAGATCAGAATATCAAATTGATGGGCCTTAAAGTCTTGAAGCGTTTGATTTTTTTCTTCGGTACTCATTTGGCCGTGAAGGCCTTGAACTTTGAGATCGGGAAAATATTTTTTGAATTGTTCAAGAGTGCTTTCAAGATTAAGAATATCTTGATTTTGACTTTCTGTAATCGCGGGCACGACGACGTAAATTTGCTCTTTCATTGAGGCGCGAGTCTTAATAAAGCTCAAAAATTTCTTAAAATTCTCTTGTTCAACAATACGTGTTTTTATTCCAGGTCGACCTCCTGGCAATTGCTTAATTGTTGTGATGTCGAGGTCTCCATATTGCGTCAGGCTGAGTGAGCGCGGGATTGGCGTTGCGGTCATAATTAAACAGTGCACACCAGGTTCTCCACCTTTTTTAAGGAGTTCAAGTCTTTGGTTTACTCCAAATTTATGCTGTTCATCTATTATGGCGAGACCCAGTTGCTTAAATTCAACGCTCTTTTGAAATAAGGAGTGAGTTCCAAATACGAAATTGACTTCACCCGATTTTATTTTTTCTTGAATTTCTTTTTTCTCTTTGGCCGAATATCCACCAAGTAGCAAAGTGGACTGAATATTAAAGTCTTCCTTGATTGGGCGAATGAGCTCATTTATAGTTTGAAAATGTTGTTGTGCCAGACTTTCGGTTGGACACATAAAAGCGACCTGAAAGCCCGACTTTATTGCAATTAATGAAACAACCATAGCAACCGATGTTTTTCCACACCCGACGTCGCCTTGAATCAAACGCATCATAGGATGCCCTGATAAAAAGTCGGCCTTAATATCTAGGATAGATTGTTTTTGATCAACTGTTAGCTCATATGGAAAAACTTTTTCAATGCTTTTCCATATTTCTTCGTTCGCAGAAAAAACAGGGGCACTTTTTTTTATTTCACGTCCTCTGCGCGCCAAAATTTTTATTTGTTCTAAATAAATCTCTTCAAATATCAGACGCCTTTTTGCCTCTGGGATAAGTGATTTATTCCACTCGATAGAGTGGTTTAGGCCATGAATAAGCTGAAAGGCATCAGACCTATTGAGAAGGTTATGCTTTGATAGTAGGAGGGGAGGCATGTTTTCTTGAATTGAAATCCACATGTCTTTGGGGATTCGATCCATCATTTGTTTTATATGAGTTGTGGAGACTCCATTGATTGTCGGGTATTGAATACGAATAACGGGTTTATGATTTTGGCCTGGAGTAGGAATTTGGTTTAAAATCTCATCATCGGTTAAAACTTCGATATCTGGAGTAACAATTTGCCATTGGCCTTGATAAATTTGGGCCGTTCCAGTGAACTTTAAAAACTGTGCTTTTGATAGTTTATCTTTGAGAGAAGGGTAAGTGTTAAACCACTTTAGCTGAAGCGTGTCGGAGCTAAAACTATCTTTAACTGTCAAAGTGATATTTTGGAGTGGAATACCTCTTTTTCCTCTAACTCGAAAGTTAGGTCGAGCTTGAATCGAGAGGACTTGACCCTGGCCGCTGAAAAGTTCTCCTTCATTGAGTGAAGTAAAACTATTAATGAGGGGGAGCTCTTGAGTTCTAAGGGGAATAAGCCATAAAAGGTCTTCTAATTTTTGAAATCCCGCACTCTGAAGCTTTTCACAAGTTTTTGTTTTTTTACTTCGGAAAAGCTTTTCGAGTGGAGAATTCCAATTCATTACTTGTCTATAAATTCAAATGATTCGACTTCGTATTCAATGTCACCTTTCGGTGCCTTAACAATAACAGTGTCACCCTCTTCTTTTCCAATGAGAGCTTTTCCTAAAGGACTATCATAGGAAATTTTTCCTTCCTTTCTATTAGACTCTTCTTTTCCGACAATCATAACCGTCATTGGCTCGTCTTTTTCTACATCATTGAGATGAACTGTTGCACCAAAAACGATTTTCTCACTTTTGACTGAACTGACATCGATAACCTGTGAAGTCGCAATAATACTTTGAAGGTATGAGATTCTTCCCTCTACGAGTGATTGTTTTTCTTTAGCAGAGTGGTACTCTGCATTTTCTTTTAAATCGCCAAGCTCTCTCGCCTCAGCGATTGTTCGCTTAAGTTCCTCTCTTTCAACCTTAATAAGGTTGTTTAGCTCAGCTTGAATCTTCTCAATCCCTTTCTTAGTGATAGGGAGAGTTTGCTTACTCATGATTTTCTCCGGTAATTAAATAGGTTAGTTTTTAAACAAGGCATTTGCTGCGGCCATAAGGTCATCCTTTTTATTGCCACTATTATCGCCATCGCCTTTTAATACAAAAAAATCGCAAAAATTCGACTTTTCTTTTTCTACGATTCTATCAGCAGAAGGCTCCTTGCATTCATTATAGCTTTTTGGGTCATAGAATCCACACATCTTACAACATCTTAGGTCTGCGTAGCAATATGGGCACTCCTCACTTTTAGGAATTTTCTGGCCAGGAGTGAGCTCTAAAGCCTTTTGACACGAGTGGCAAGAAAGGTTTTGATTTTTTGAACCTAGCATAAAGACCTCATTTTGTTAGATTAAAAGTTCCAAGAGTAATTAAGTGCCATAAATTGGCCGTCACGAGTTGGATGTCCGCCAAAGTAGATTCTTGGCAGATTTCTTTTATTATATTCTTCGATTGCTCGAATAAGGTTGCGCTCATTTGTCATTTCGAGAGTACGGGCCACGAGAAAATTAATAAGAATAAAAGAAACACCTGTAACATAAAGATTTTGCTTAGTATCTGAGGAGGCGTTGCTAATGGCCCCGGCCAAGATGAGTCCGGTTCCGGCCGTACCTAGTGCAGCGTTTTGCCATCTCATTCTTGACTGCTCCTGGTACTCATCCAGGTAAGAGATCGCAATGGGGTCTTGCTCTAGAAAAAAACGCAGACCTTCTCCTCTTTGGCCTGAGCTACCGTCAATTAAGACTTCCTGATGGCCAATTGTGGCGGTGCGACTGCATGCATCATTGGCATATACTTCTCCTTTCGGAATAATCAAGAACAAAGTAAGAGTTAATATAAAAGCATTTCTTATCATCGTTAGTTTCTATCATTTTTCAATATGATTTCACAAATATAGAATAATCAATCTTTGAGTTCTAGGTTTATCGAGCTAAGCTAGGAAAGAGCTGGAGTATATATGGATATTATTAGAACTGGAATTGGTATTACAAAAACCATTCGTAACGTTGGTCGACTTAAAGAAGTTGCAACGATTTTTGGTCGTCACGGATTCGCTGAGTTTATTGCCGGCCCGATACGATCTTATATTCCAAATATGGTACTCCCTCAATCGTCTAGAGAACTGAAAAAAGAACTTGAGACAGGTATTGATCGCGAGCTTGGCGAAATCATTGGCATGCGGCTTAGGCTTATTTTTGAAGAGTTAGGCCCTGCGGCCGTAAAGCTCGGCCAGTTACTTGCCTCTAGAGAAGATATATTCGATGAGTCTTTCATCAATCAAATGCAAGTTTTGAGAGATCGAGTCACACCTGTTCCTTTTGATGAAGTCAAAGAAGTTATTAAAACATCTTTAGGTGCTGATATCGAGAGTATTTTTGAATCGATTGATGAAAACCCAATTGGGACGGCATCAATTGGAGTTGTCTATGCCGGAAAGCTAAAAAGTGGCGAAGATGTCGTCATCAAGGTAAAGCGTCCGAATATTGACCGCATGATTGAGACTGACTTTTCAATTTTACTCTTTCTGATCCATCAAGTTGAAAAGGTTAGCGAAGAAGTGCGCTATCTGGGGTTATCTCGAGCGATTGAAGATTTTGGGAAAAGCTTACAAAGCGAACTTAATTTTCACATTGAGGCCCTAAATTGCCAGCGTTTAAAAACGAATTTAAGCAAACATGACAAAGAGAATGTTTTTTATATTCCCGAGGTTTATACGCAGTATTGCTCGCGCGATGTGATGGTTATGGAGCGACTTAAAGGTGTACCATTTAGTCGAGTCAGAGAGCATGATCCACAAATTATTGAGAAAATTTCTGATCGCTTAGAAAGTGGTGTCCATCTATTTTTAAAAACGTTTCTTCAAGATGGTTTTTTTCATGCTGATCTTCATGGTGGAAACTTTTTTTACCTCGAGAACGGTCAGATCGGCCTAATTGATTTTGGTTTGATGGGATCTTTAGGTAAAAACTCTAGAAAAAGTTTTGTTGCCATCATTTATGCGCTCTTAACTTTTAATTATGAAAATTTAGTTTACGAGTTTTTAGATGTGGCCGAATACGATAGGATTCCAGATGTTGATGCTTTAGTATCGGATGTACGATCTTCTCTCGCCCCATTTATTGGCCTTACTGTTCAGCAAACAGACCTCTCTCTTGTGTTTAAAGAGGTCATTGCGGCCCTACGTAAGCATCAGATATTTCTTCCAAAAGAGTGGTATATTGTTTTCCGTTCATTGATGACTCTTGATGGTGTTGGAAAGTCTTTAGGAATTGATTTTGATCTTTATAGTATTATGGAGAGTGATATTCATGAGCTCGTGAAAGAAGTTTTTTCAAAAGAGCAATTAATTGAAGAGGCCATTTGGACTGGTAAAGATTTTTTTACGTCTGCTCGTTCTGTTCCGAGACATTTGAGATGGTTTACAAAAGAGTGGTCTAAGAAAGGTTACGCTTTTGATGTGAGACTATCTGGCCATCAAAAAGAAATTCAACAAGTTGCCCAGTCAATTGTATTTTTAAGTTATTGTGTCTTAATTGCTTTTTTTCTTATCGCAGGTGTTTTGGTTCTTGGTGATAAAGAACTTGGTCAATGGCGAGAGATTCCGGTTTTAAGTTGGGTCTTTTGGGTTATTGCCATATTGTTATCGATTCGAGCGAAGGTTTCATTGCGCTAATTTAAATACTTTCGAGTCCTCCGATATATAAAGGATGATACTTTTTATCTAAAGCATCTGCCTGCTGTTGTTCTGTATAGGGACCAAAATATAGTCTGAGGATACTTTCTAAACTAATTTTTTCCTGCTTCCCATTTTTTTTCATGTGAACTTGGGTGCCATTCATAATCTCAAGTATCTCATAGTGATTATCAGAATCTAGTGTATTTAATAGCTTTTGAAATTGCTTTGAGTCGCCTGCTCCCATGAAACAGGTGTAAAACTGTTTGTAGCTACTAAGTTGTGTCAAGCCGGCGGGCGACCAAACTTGGTACGGAGAGAGAAGTGAAAAAAAGTCGCGTTCATACTTTGGGGTGCAGCCATAGTCATGAATAATATTGGGAAGATCCATTCCTTTATTAATAAAAAAATAGCCTTCAAATTGGTTTGTATTTTCTGGGTAATATAAAAAAAGATTGGTCGAAGAGATATTTTTGAGTTCGTTCCAAATCTTTGGAGTTCTCTCTAGGTAGACCAGCTTTTCTTTGTTTGATGTAAATTGCTCGTGAATTTGAATAATTCTTCTGAATTCTTTATCTTTTAGATCTCGCCAGCTTACTTGTTTAAAGCACTTAGATATAGTCGCCATGTTAAATTTTTGTAGCCCAAGCTGATCTTGAATGCCAACTTCATAGAATCCTAGTTTAGAGTAGAGCTCACTAAGATCACTCCATAAAATATATAACGAAGTTGATTTTTGACTGGGATTTAAGCAATCTTCAAAAAACTTACGAAAAAGACCCTGTCCTTGATAATTTTGATTAATCGCAATCCCGCCAATTAATACAACTGGAAATTTATTGTCCTTTATGACAATTGTTCGAGGCCAAAGGCCACAATGCCCAATCAGCTCTTTGCTTTCTTTATCTATAAGGATGTGATTGTTTGGACTATTTGCTTTACTAAATAAGGGAGCAAAGTCATCAAATAAAGAGTTCGAGTTAGAGTAATTGAAATTCGTTTCAATGAGCTTTTTAAGCTTTGAACGGTACTCGGGAGCATCTGCAAGTGTCGTGTGGAGGAGCTTTAAGTTTTGTTTCATAAGAGTCATTGTAAACCATTTAAGGTTATATAACGGCAATAATTTCCCTAATAAAAAAATCAACAAATTTTTTAAAGAACTTTAGCTGGCCGACGAAATAGATCATGAAGTACTGCGGCATAGGTGTTTTGTCACAGGAGATCTCATTGGGAAGGAATCCCAGTGAAACCCAAATCAAGGAGGATTGTATGGGACTTCGAATTAACACCAACACGGCCTCGCTAAACGCGCAGAGAAATTTGCACGGGACGCGAAGAGGGATGAACACGGCCCTCGAAAGGCTATCATCAGGTCAGAGAATCAACAGAGCAGGGGACGACGCTGCTGGTTTGGCCATCTCTGAAAATCTCAAGGCACAGATTAGAGGTTTGAGGCAAGCTGAAAGAAATGCTGAAGACGGTATTTCTTTAGTTCAAATTGCTGAGGGTGCCCTAGGTGAAGTTTCGAATATTCTTATTCGTCTTCGAGAGCTTTCCGTTCAAGCAGCATCAGACACAATCGGTTCTACCGAGAGAAAGTTTTTGAATGTAGAGTTTGAGCAATTAACTTCAGAAATTGATCGTATTGCCAACTCAACAGAGTTTAACCGAGTTCCTCTACTAAATGGAACAGGTGCTGTTTTTGATATTCAAATTGGGACGAGAAATGATCCTATTGCAGACCGCTTAACATTTGATGCTTCTAGTGCAGACGTTAATATTGCTGCCCTGGGATTAAATCTTGCTTCAGTCGCAGATAAAATTTCTTCTCAGAACTCATTATCTGCAATTGATGAGGCGATTGTTTCTGTTTCCGGAATTCGTGCCGACTTTGGTGCTCTTCAAAACAGACTTCAGTCAACAATTAATAATATTCAAGTAAGTACAGAAAATTTATCAGCTGCGAACTCTCGAATTCGAGACACTGATATTGCTGCTGAGACTGCTGAACTTACAAAGCAGAACATCTTGATGCAAGCTGGGACTTCAGTTCTTGCTCAGGCCAATGCTAGTACTAATAACGCTCTTACTCTTATTAACTCGGCCGCAGGCTAAGAGTTCTTAGGGATGAGTTAAATAAGGAGAGTAAAAGATGAATGATACAAGAAGTGGATAAATAAAATGGTGATCACACACCTGCAAGTGAATGGTCACCAGAAAATGATGAAAGACTTAAACTTTAGTACCCGCTGGGGAAATGCTTGACGAATTTACTAACAAGCTAATCCAGAACATGAAGTTCTGTGAATCAACAAGGAGGTTGAAGATGAATGAAGGAGATTAATCATGGGAATGAGAATAAATACAAATATGCCGTCATTAACGGCAAGAAGAAACTTAGGATTAACAAACAGAAACCTCGGGGATAGTTTTAGAAAATTATCTTCTGGGGAGAGGATTACTCGTGCTGCAGATGATGCAGCAGGGTTAGCAATCAGTGAGCGAATGAAAGCTCAGATCAGAGGGAATCGACAAGCGCAAAGAAATGCGAATGATGCGATCTCGATGGTCCAAACCGCTGAAGGAGCGTTAAATGAGGTCTCCAATATTATCATCAGACTTAGAGAGCTATCAGTTCAAGCT
>SKIL01000204.1 GCA_007116425.1 Bacteriovoracaceae bacterium
ACTTCCAACAGCTGCTTTTTGGTTTAAACAAGCGCACTTAATCCCCATTACCACGAGACGAAGTAATGAAGTTATTTATTTTGAAGCCTATCGAGAAATCGATCGGTCGATTAAAGAAGGTAAAGTTTTAGGTATCTTTCCTGAGGGGGCCATTACGCGAAATGGTGACCTTCGACGATTTCAAAGAGGACTGAGTGAGATTGTGCAAACGCATAAGGTAACAGTTGTTCCGATTAGTTTATGTGGATTATGGGGAAGTTTTTTGAGTTATAAAAATGGCCCACCATCTCGTGGTAAGTTCCCTTGCTTTAGAAGAAAAATTACAGTTGTTATTCATCCGGCCTTAGGGCCGGATGAATTTACTCTTACAGAGCTTCGAAACCGTATTTCTTCGTCTCTATAGCTTAGTTAATCAGTTTTTCAACTGCTTTCATAATGCCAGCACTATCCATCGAATATTTTTTATACAGGTCAATGGCATTATAGGCCGATTGTCCAAAGATTCCAGGAGTTCCGACACTTGCTAATTTGAACGAGGCACCATTTAGGTTTAATTGGTGAGCAAGTTGAGCTCCCATTCCGCAAACAATCTGATGATCTTCTACAGTGACGAGATTGCCATTTGTTTTACCTAATTGAGAGCTAATGGTTGATATATCCTCAGAGTTTACAAATGGTCGATTGACAACTGCGGCCTTTATTCCTTTTTCCGCCAGTTTTTCTGCGGCCTCAAGACTGTGACCTAACATGGGTCCATTTGTCACAATCGTGACATCCTCTCCATCACGAATAATCTGGTCTTTTTTCCATTCATAACTCAAGTTTTCTTTGTAATATTGCGGGTGATTTTCTCTACCAAAAAAGAAGATGATATTATTTGGAACTTCTCCTTTATCTCGCTTCTCTTTAAAGTGATTGATGGCCTTTTGCATATATTCATAGGCTTCAGTCGAACAGCTACAGCAAATAACTTCTGTGTTTGGGATTGCACTAACAGCGGCGAGATAAGTCGTTGCTTGATGTGAGGCCCCATCGGCCGCATCTTGAAAACCAATATGTGAAAATAGAGCAATTACTGGCCCTTGGGATAAAGCGGCCATGATCATTGGGAGGTTCCCCTTGGTAATTCCAAATTGCGCAAAGGTATCTACAATTGGAATATAACCATGCTTTGATAGACCGATCGCCGCACTAATCATATTAGACTCGGCGACGCCAATATCAAATGAATACTGAGGAAATTCTTTGTGAAAGGGAGCGATGCCTGTCGAGCCTTGAAGGTCGGCACTAATACTGACAACAGGAAGTCCTGAATTCACAGCATCAATTGCTGCTCTTGCAAAACCTGGTTGAACCTTCTCAGATTTGACATTATTATCAGCTGACTTACTTTCTTTTGGTGTTTCAGGTTTTTTTGTAACTTCTTGTGCCCATGCAATAAGCTCTTCGGGTGCCTCATTATTGAAAATTTCTTGTATAAAGTTTGTGAGTTTAGAGTCATAAGCTTTTAAGGGATATCCATGACCTCCAGAAGCACTTTCCATGGTCTTTTTTACGCCGTAACCCTTAATTGTTTTTACCCAGACACATTGTGGTTTCGAACTTGATTTTGCTTTTTCGATGACCTCATCTAAAGTTTGATGAACCGTTTCAAGGTCGTGTCCATTTTGAATCTTTGTCATTTCCCATCCAAGAGTTTCGAGCGACTCAAAACTTGGGTTCATGTCAAAACTATCACTATCAATTCTTCCTGAAAGTTTTGTATTATTATCTGAAATGACCAAGACAAATGGGTTTAGTTTTTTTGCCTTACTTAAACCTGGAATAGATGTTAAGGCCTCTTTTGCTTCTCCCTCCATACTTCCACCATCACTTAAAGTGCACAGTGTGACTCGCGAATTACTTTGTAGCTTATCTGCCATGGCAAGCCCTTGTGCTTGAGCAACACCTGAGCCAAGTGGGCCATTAGAGATGAAAACATTTTGTGGATTAAGATGAACTTCACCATGTCCTGTTAGCTTGCTGTCTATTGATCTGAAACCTTTTAAAGCATTAAAGTCTAAATTATCAAACTGGTAGAGTGCTCGAAGTGCATAAATTCCATTCTCTGTATGGCCAGCATCATTTACAAAGTTAAATTTTTCATACCATTGGGATGAATCTTTTCGAAACATGATGGCGTGAAGAGAAGACATTATTTCAGCAAAAGCCGCTGGGCCTCCCCAGTGTGCAGCTGCCCCACCAGTCACTGCATGTTGATTCATGAGGGCCACAAGTGCTCGTGTAGCTCGTGGATCAGCGAGAATCTCTGTCTCATTATTTCTGTTTCTAACCTCAACCTTGTATTTAGGTGCGGAAGTTGGTGTGGGGGCCAGTTGGTATTGTATTTTGAGAGGATTAACAGAAATGTCTGAGGCCATGATTTTATGCTCCTTCATTAGGATAGGGTTAAATTCGATTGAATTATATGCTTGGCCAATACATTTGAAAAGGATCGATTGTTTCCAAAAACTCTAATAATTTTATATTTTTAGAATTTATCTGCCATAGAATATTGTCACTTCATATGGCCTTAAGTAGCTGATCTTGTGTGGTATAGGGCTTGTCTCATGCTGTTTCGCGTTAATTTGTGTAAGATATAATTAAGTGGATTAAAGAAGTTGGTTAATTGGTCCGATAATCAGGGTGTAGATGTAGGGGATTTTTTGATGATAAAAGGCAAAATGACATTTCCAATTATCGTACTGTATTTTTTGAGTGTAATGCAACTTGCCTTTGCTAAAAGTAATGGTGTTGTGGATTGCCTTCCTGACCTATCAGCTGCTCAGCCTGTTTCTAGCTCACAACTTAACCAGGCCCAAGAATTGTTTTGTCGTACCATTCCAATGACTGAGGAGGAGTGGAATGCCTCTGCTGGGATGTTGAGCGAAAATTCTTATTATGACGAAGTTTGCCCGTGTTCAAGTTTACTTGATAGACATGAAGTAGATGGAGTGCTTTCTCAAATGAGAGATAGAAGAATAGATTCATTGGTTAAAGATTTATCAGCAAATATCGAAGCATTTCAGAATAAACAGTTTACTGAGGGCTTTGATGCAGTTTCTATGTTTGCCGTTGGTGCAGCTTACGGCGTTCGCTATGAGCATTGTGATCGCATCTTAAGCCCTTCTCATCCAGAGTACTCAGATATTCATTCAAGTATAAATTCTTGTTTAGAGCGAGATGGAATACATTCCTTGGCGAGAGCATTTAAAATTGATGAAGCTCTTACGGTTAATGTAGAAGACGCTACCTTTGCAGATATATTGCATACTCTTTCTCGAAGTGTTATTTCTGCAGGAGGTGATCAAGAGAGGGAGCATGATAATGACTTCTCCGTTTCCGCAACTTTTTTTAAGTTTCAAAGCATGAATGAGAATCATGAGACCTTTGCTGCAAATGAGGTAAAGGTTGCAAATTATATTTTGGCCTCATCTTTACAACATGCATATATGGAGAAGGATTTAACACCACAAAATGCTGTTCGAATTTTTCAAAATCTTAGGCTGAAAGATTATGGCCAAGATTATAAAGTCTCTCACTCTGATCTTTCCGCTTTTTTAGGGAGCTCATCCGAATTTGATGTTTCAATTGAAGATGTGGAGTCAATCCTGAATGACCCGGAGAGCTTTCAACGGGTTAGTACTATTCATGACGGAATGTTGAGTGTATTTGCCGCTAGTCCTGTCTTTTTAGAAATGCCAAAAGTAATCATGAACAAACTTAACTTAAGTCAAGACAATCAACACGCTTTAACTCTCGAAAGGTTTCATCAAGATCTTTATAAGATACTTCATGGAGCTTGGGATCAGTCTAATCATGGCTTTTTGAGTGATACAAATAATCTTTGCTTTGAGTTCCTTGATGACCTAACCTCAATGTGTCAGGATTTGGCCAATCCTCTCGTTTTGGCCCAAGCTCAAGACAAAGCTTTTTATGACAGCCCACTCACTCAGAATCAAGTTATATGTAGTCTTCGAGCAAACAACTATGAAAATCCAGATGCGGTTAAAGCTGCTAGTGATCTAAATATGAGGGTCTTTGAAAGTATGTCGGACTTGACTCTGGCCGGAAGAGGGCTTCAGGGCACAGACCGTCCAAATAATAATTTTTCCCAGCTTATGGCCGAGTCGAGAGATAATTCACGTAGTAGTAATTCCTTTAACTATGCTGCTTACGACCAAGTCAATCAGGGCATTCATAGTGACTCTATTGAGAATGGTTTTATTCAAGGTTTGTATGAAGGGCAATCTGAACGCAATTTAACGGCCGAAATGAATCCTGTTTCAGACTCCAATAGTCGTCCTCTTGTTGTCGAACGAAGTCCACAATCTTTCTTAGATCATATGACATCAGACCATGCTAATAACTTAGATGATTTAAATTCAATGGGTCCAGTGGATAGATTTGATGTTGGTAGTTATGTCCATGTCGATGCCTGGAGAAGCTCTGCTAGTGGCACTTTCTCTAGAGATAGCGATAATGAGCTTGACTCTGAAGATGATGAATATGAAAGTAAGCTTAGTCGATTAGATGAACTGGCCAGGCGATACGAAGACTTAATTGAAAAGTCTTCTCAAAAAGAACAAGAGCGCCAAAGTTTAGAGTTCGAAGAACAAATTGCGAGCTTAAGAAAAAATCTAGAAGATTTAAAGGCCCAAAGAGACCGAATCGCTAAGGATATTGAATCTAGTCGAGACGAGCAAAAGAGAATGGGTGATCAAAATGTTTCTGAGCAAGCCACTTCACGGCAGGCAAGATCAATTTTTGATAGGAGTGAAAGTATTCCTACTTCTTTTACTGCTCCGGCCAGATCGAGTAGTGATAATGAAGCAGTTATAGCTTCAACTCCACAAACAACTTCTCACTCTGGATCCCGTTCACCTGCAAGTGTGACCCCTGTTGCAAGTTCTCATTCTGGTACACCTAATACCGGTTCAGGGGGAAGCTCAGATATTTATGGCCCTTCACTACTTGGAGTTTCTCGGAGTTCTCAAATCGATATTGATAGTTCTTCGGCAGGTGCAAACTTTGTGAATTCTTTATCTTACCAGCAAGGTCGAATTGTCGATTCAAGTGACTTTCGACAACTTGAAGGTGAATTTTTTCAAAACTTTTTTGAAGAGAATGGTGATCAGCCTATCGTAGTGAGAAATGAAGTCGATGGAGAAGAGATTTTAGAATATTACATTCCTAAAAAAATAGATGGTGAGCTAAATTATGTAAGAGTTGATGGTGAGTCATTAGTAAATATCATTGATGAAATTGATGAGTTCGCTTCACAGCTTGGCCCGGAATATTCTCTTGATAGAACGATTCATCGGCATGAATCATTAGTGCAGATATTTGAAGAGCTTTATAAAGACCATGATTAAATACTTTCGAAATTTTCTCAATGCAAATATCTATCTTTAACGTCAGAGCTTTTTAGTAAGATCTCTTTAACAAAGTTATGCTGATTAAAGTCACGCTATATACGTAACTTATCAATATTACGATTTGGGCTTTGCGTTACTCTTTTATATTTTCTTATGGGCCTTGGCCAAATAGCATTATTTTGGCCATAATTTCAAAGTTGTTTTCATTGCTTTTGGAGGGGCCCTTGAAGAGTTTTTCGGCTTTTACTGTAATCTTCATTTCACTTTCTTTTTTATCTGCTCATACCTATGAACCTGATTGGGGGAGAGAGGCGAGAGTCGAAGTTGGGGAGAATCGGTCGAATATTTACAATATTGAAAGTAGTGAAGAGTTCGCAGATACAGTTCGAGCAGGCTTTATTCACGCGCTTCACTATCCTGTTAGTGTGACTGGTCTTTATATTCCCTATGGGCCTTTGATCAATCTTCTGGAGGCGGAGCATGACAATGCTCTTCGTAGATTTATTCAAAGAGCGACTTCTGCTCGAGCTGGATTTAGTAATGAACAAGAAATGTATGAGTGGCTCGGTTTAAGCCCATATAATGACATAGACGCTGAAGGGATCTATCAAATCCCTTATCCTGGTGGACTAACTGAAAGGCCAAGTTTTCATATGGGGGCGTCCATCGTCGATACACCAAGGGGGAAAGGTTTAACTTTTAGTTGTGCCACTTGCCATAGTGCTGAACTTTTTGGTCAAAGTGTTATTGGTCTAAATAATAAGAAGGCCCAGGCCAATCAGTTTTTTGTAATGGCAAAAAAGACAGTGCCTTTTATACCAAGTTATTTTTTTCAACGAGCGACTGATGCAACAGATGATGAACGTGATATGTTTCGCGAAACAAAGCAAAATCTTAGATCTGTTGGGGCCATTGATCCACAAGTTTTAGGTCTTGATACATCTCTGCCTCAAGTTGCACTTTCTTTATCTCGCCGTTCAAGAGATGCAAATGCAAGTAAGTCTCGATTTTATGAAACATTCCCTCGAGTCAATCCCCTCGATAGATTTGTTGCTGACTCCAAGCCTGGAGTTTGGTGGACCTTAAAGTATAAGACGCGTTGGCTTTCTGATGGTTCGATTGTCGAAGGAAATCCTATTTTAACCAACTTTCTTTGGAATGAGTTGGGAAGAGGTACCGACTTAGATGAATTAAAGCAATGGATGGAAGAAAATCCTGAGACAATTAAGGAGCTTACTGCTGCGGCTTTTGCTACTCAGGCACCGCGATGGTCAGATTTTTTTGATCCTGTTCAAACGATTAACCTTCCACGAGCAAAAAGAGGGGAGAAGATATTTAACCAATCATGTAAAGAGTGTCACGGACAATATGTTAAAGGCTGGTCTCAGAATAATCCCTATATGTCTCTTGAAGAAAAGATTGAAACTATTGAAGTTCGTTACCATGAAAAAACTCCAGTTAAAAATGTTGGAACAGACCCTCAACGTTGGATGGGGATGAATCACTTTGCCGAAGATTTAAATAATTTAGAGATTTCAAAATGGATGGAAACAGTTGTCGAGCCTCAGGAAGGGTATGTCCCGCCACCTCTTAATGGTATTTGGGCCCGTTATCCATATTTTCACAATAACTCTATCCCCAATTTATGTGCGCTTTTGACGCCACCAGATCAGAGACCTCGAGTTTTTATACAAGGGCCTTCTCAAAACCCTGAAACGGATTTTTCTTTTGATTGTGTAGGGTACCCAACAGAGGATGAAATACCTTCGAGTTGGTGGGCCAATTCCTCAGCTGTTTTTGACACGAATCGACCCGGCCTTAGAAATACCGGTCATTATCGAATGTTGTTAGATGATGAAGGGAATGAGAAGTATACGCCAAGTCAAAAAAGAGATTTGATAGAGTATTTGAAGACTCTTTAAGTTAAAACCGGACTTGATAATCGAGCCATATAAAGTCTCGACCTCTTTCTGTGGTTGATTTTGATTCACGCTCATACCTAATACTCAAGGTTCCGCTTCGACCTTGGTTTATCTCTCTTTCATGAACAATACTATAGGATGTCTCGCTACCTTCTTCACGAAGCGTGATCCTTGCATATTCATTATCCATAGAGACGATTGCGAGTCCTAGTTCTTTTTCTCTACTTCTCGCCCTTATATCACCTCTTAGCTCAAATGTACTTTCTCCAACTCCAATACTATAGGGAACTCTTAGCTCTACATCTTTTCCATCTCTTGTTTTGACTTCAAGATATGGATTATCTTGTGAGTCTGATAAGGCCATTCGCAGCTCTTGTCTAGAAGTGCTAATTTCGGATTGATGTTGAATCCTAACATTCTCAGTAATTTTATGCTTTGAAGAAAAGTCTAAAATCCTAAGGCCTCTTGGTATTGAAGAGCTGTGTTGAATAGCAAATCCTAATTCGGCTTGAGTTCCACCTCTTTCTCCTTCAGTTTGGAAAGATCTCATCGTGCCCCATTCATCTTCACGTAGAGCGTCTGTTTGCGCAGACCCTTCATCGGAGAAATCTTTTTCTCGCTC
>SKIL01000017.1 GCA_007116425.1 Bacteriovoracaceae bacterium
ATGGGAAGGTATTTCAGCGTCCGCTGGAACCTCTTTATATGTCTGCCAAAATCCAGTTGAAAGTCTCATGAGTACTCCATGATCGTTAATCGATAGCTAGCTTTTTCTTAGTATTTTAATTGAATTGATTTACCGAGTCTCGCCTTACTTGGCCACTAATTAATGAAAACTTGGGGCCATCACCTGCGGTAATTCGAAGGCTTCCACCGCTTCTTTCTCAAGTGAAGAGGCGGACACCAACTCATAAGCAGAGGGTGTTTCCATTAATTTTCGACATAGAAGATTATGAAGATTGTGACCCGATTTATAGGTTGTGACCTTTCCAGCAATCTCGTGACCGAGTAGTGAGATATCGCCAATAGTATCTAAGATTTTATGCCTTACAAATTCATCTCTGAACCTAAGGCCGTCATTATTCATTACCTGAAAATCATTTAATACAATCGCATTATCCAATGATCCACCCTTGATAAGTCCTTTGCGCTTAAGCATATCTACATCGCGCAAAAGCCCAAAAGTTCGTGCGCGCGAGATTTCTGAAATAAAGTTTTCACAACTAAATTCAAAGACCTTATTTTGAGTTTTAATTACCGGATGAGCAAAAACAATAGTTGAATCGATAATCAACCTAGAAGCTGGTTCGAGTCTGGCCCACTTATCCTCAACTTTAACCTCGACAGGCTCAAGAACAACGATAAACTGCTTTGATTTATTAAGAGTCTGAATACCTGTTTCTTTTAAGAGAAATACAAAGGAAGCACCAGAGCCGTCCATAATGGGAACTTCTGGTCCATCAATCTCACATAAAACATTATCAATACCTAGTCCGTAAAAAACGGAGAGAAGATGCTCTACAGTATGAACTGCCTCAATGCCTGAGCCAAGCGTCGTATTATTCTCAGTAGCACCCACAGTTGTAGCATCAGCTTTTAAAATTGGACGGTGAGGCAAATCAACTCTTTGAAAGCATATACCAGTATTGGCATCTGTAGGATGCATGTGCATCGTTACGCGCTTACCTGAATGAAGGCCGAGTCCAGTGACTGTTACTGTTTTGGCCAAAGTTCTTTGATTTAACATACCATATCCAATTTTTAGACGAGTCTTCAGTTTACTATTAATATAGTATTTTTGGCAAATACAGCTTCTAGTATAATCGATTACTTAATGCAACTTGTCTGGAAGCAAATATTTCCTTCATTTAGACCCTTTAATCCGTCCATTCCTAGCATAAATTGCAGTATTAGGCCTTAAAATTGTAAAAACTGCTAAGAATCCTCTCCTTTTTGACCTAGCGGCATCAAGTCATCTCGTATATTCTTAATAATTATGAAAACTAAACTTCAATCAATTTGTTTATTTAAGACCTTTTTCTTTGTTTTAATCCTATCGGCCTGTTCCTCAAAGCCTGTGCTCTACCCCAATGCCACCTATGAGCGTGCTGGTCGAGATCAAGCAGATAGGGATATTCAGGAGTGTATGGATAAAGCGGATGAGTTTTTAAAATCCGACGAAGGAAAAAGAATTTTACAGGGGGCCGGAAGAGGCTCTGCAGTTGGAGGTGCAGTTGGAGCAGTCTCGGGCCTACTAAGAGGAAACGTCGTGCGAGGAGCCGCTGAAGGTGCCGCCTTTGGTGGTACAGCTGGAGCGGCCGCAACAGCAGTTAGTCCTAATCAGCTCAAGCAAAGATTTGTTAATCGATGTCTTGCTGAAAAGGGCTATGAAGTTACAGGTTGGCGCTGATAATGACAGGACTTTCATCACCATTCTCTGAAATTTGGTCAAAATGTACAAAAAAGATCGATCTTGATAAGATTAATCGTCGCTCAACCCACACACTCGTCGAGCACTTAGGCATCACAATTGATGAAATACTGCCAAATGGACTCAAAGGTTCTATGCCCGTAGACGACCGAACGGTTCAACCATATCGCATGTTGCATGGAGGTGCCTCATGTGTTCTCGCGGAGTCCTTGGGAAGTATTGCCTCCAATATAATTGCCATAGAAAATGATATGATTGCCGTAGGGCAAGGAATAAATACTCAACACCTAAGACCTGCCTCAGAGGGACGAGTTTATGCTATTGCCTCATTTATCCACCTTGGGGCCCGTTCTCATGTTTGGAATATTGATATTTTTGATGAAAATAATAAAATTGTGAGTACATCTAGGCTTACGATGGCCATCATCAAAAGGAATTAGAATGCTCAAAAATATTTTACTCGCATACACTCTCCTCTTTCCTTTGCATCTTTTTGCTTCAGTAAGCGGTTCTGTGGTTCAAACCCATGGTTTTAGCTATCACAAAACGAATGCTGAGAATGCACAGTTTGAAATGCTTGCGCCCAATAATCGATTTCGATCACAAGATACAATAAGAACTACAAAGCGTGCTTTAGTGCTGTTAGAAATTCCTCAGGGTCATCGCCTTAAAGTTGGACCGGAATCGACAGTACTTTTCGATCAGCTTCCAACGCAAAGCTCACAGAGTGTTGAGCTATCCATTGAAAATGGCCAGCTTTATACTTATACGATCACCGAACCAAGTCGCCTAGAAGATTATCATGGATATAAAATTCAGCTCGGTCCTCACCTTCTTAGCCTCACTCATGGTAAGGCATTTATCGCAGTTGCCGGTGAGGCCGGTCAACAAGAAGCACTTCTTATTTCTTTTGATGCAACAGGAGAAGTCAAAAATTCAAAAGGTGAGACTCGCTCATTTGTAGGACAACAGGGACTCGTTATCACACCGAAATCCATTGCTCCCTTGGCCAGGAACTTTCATGAAGAGCTTATGGAAAAACTCAATTGGGAGTTTGATGGCAGCTTAGACATCACAAATCACCTGATTGAATTATAATTGCGAGTCCAACGCCTCAAAAGCACTCAGGTGCTCAATCGCTTTTTGAGAGACTTCTCTTCCACGTGGTGTGCGAACCAAAAACCCCTCTTGTAAGAGATAAGGCTCGTAAACATCTTCTATCGTTGTTCGATCTTCAGACAGAGTTGCACACAAAGCATCGATCCCAACCGGACCTCCAGCATAATACTCGCGAATGACTTGTAAAATTTTTCGATCCATTCGGTCTAGGCCGGCGGCATCAATTGCCATCATCGAAAGGGCCTGTTCGACATCCTCCAGACTCGTCACTTTTTTATCATTTACAATTGAATAGTCTCGAACTCTTCTCAAAATGCGATTTGCGATTCTAGGGGTTCCTCTCGAACAAACTGAAATGCGCTCAAATGCCTCTGGTGTCATTTCAATCTTTATCTTCTTGGCGTTAAAGCGAACGATTTCTTTTAGCTCTGAAGGGTGATAAAAGTCGAAATGCAAAGAGGCCATAAAACGATGGCGTAGCGGAGTTGAAAGAAGTCCTGCTCGAGTTGTGGCCCCAACCAACGTAAACGGATCTAAATTAATTTGCATAGTTCGTGCTGTTGGCCCCTCACCAATCACAATATCTAAGCGATAGTCTTCCATTGCTGAATATAAAATTTCTTCGACGGTAATATGCATGCGATGAATTTCATCAATAAAAAGAATATCACCAGGTTGGATATTTGAAAGTAAGGCCGCAAGGTCTCCCTTTTTTTCGATAGCTGGCCCAGAGACGACGTGCAACTCAGTACCCATTTCCTTAGCAATCAGCATCGCCAATGAAGTTTTTCCAAGGCCAGGAGGACCAGAAAGCAAGACATGATCCATGGCATGACCACGTATTCGTGCCGATTTAACCATCATTTTGATATTATCTACAACCTGCTTTTGACCAATATACTCATCAAAGTTTTGTGGCCGAAGCTGAACCTCTTTACGGATCTCATCTTCACTCACTTCACTTGCAAATAAATCTCTTTCCATTGCCTACATTTCCTTTAAAACTAAATGGACTAATTGCTCCGAACGAGTCACTGGAGTTTGAGCAAGAATTTTTTGCGCCTTAGGCAAAACGGCCTCTTCCTTAAATCCCAGTTCGCGGCAGGCCATCAATGCCTCTTGAATCATTTCACCCTTCTGTGAAAGGTCTCCAAACTCTTCGGAGGAGTCGCTCTCTAAACTATCGTGGCCTTCAAACATATCTAAATTTTCACTTTCCCAAACTTTTTCTTCAGCTGGAGCACTCGACCTGCTAGCAGGAGATAAAACTCGTTTTTTATGTTCATACATTTTAACTTTCATAATTTTCTTTGAAAGATCTAGAATCATTTGACTGGCGGCCTTATCTCCGACTCCAGGTGCTTTCTTCAAAACGCCCTTATTTTCAGTCAAAACAGCATCAATAATCGCCTCTATCCCGAGACTAGAGATTAAGGAAAAGGCCGATTTTGCTCCCACGTTTTTGACAGTCAAAAGCATTTCAAATAATTTTTTTGCCCGAAGTGTTTCAAAGCCATACAGTTCTTCTGAGTTTTCTCTGATCACGTGAGAGATAAATAGGGAAACCCAAGAAGCTTCAGGAAAGACCTTATGTGCATATACTTGATAACCAATTCCAGAATTGGTCATCACTATAACTTCTGAGCCATCACTAAAAACTACTTCTCCACTTAAATGACCAATCATTCTCTCTCCCTCGCAATTTTAACTCTTACTCGCTATTACTTTATGGGCCAATGACGCTTTTAGGCCCTGGCCTGAACGTTGCCCCTTTTTTTCCCCAAGCATTGGAACTCTCCCAGAGCTACCATGAAGGGCATGACAGAGAGCTATTGCTAAAGCATCACTTTCGTCATGAGTCTTATATTCAATTGGGCCTAAGAGCATTTGCAAAACCTTTTCAATTCCGCTTTTATCCGCATGTCCATGTCCAGTAACCGTTGATTTAATGAGATTGGGTGAGTACTCAAATAATTTACCGCGATAACTCTCTCCCATTGCCGCCAGGGCGGCCCCTCTCGCTTGCGAAAGCTTTGCCAAGGAACTCACATTTTTGACATAAACTAATGATTCTAAGGCAACACAATCTGGCCGATATTTTTCAATGATTAATTTAAACTCATTAAAGATATGGGCCGGTCGATAAATAAATTCTTGAATATGCTCGCAGCTGATAACACCCGAACCTAAATACTTTATATTTTTTCCAGATTGCTCAAGAACACCATATCCGGCCTTTCGCGATCCAGGATCTATGCCTAAAATAATCATATATAGAGATTATCGCGTCGAATACTCAATCGTCTATGAATGAATCAAAAGAAATGCTATGAATCACCCTTTGCTCGGATGAATTGACCGAAATAGAACATTAGCGAGCCCATAACGAGCTGAACAAATTCGAGCTGTCCATATTGGCCTTTGTTGATTCCTGCAAATAGACAAAGTCCAACTGATGCAAATCCAACCAATTGTATGCCGAAGCCAATATAAAACAACATTAGTGCCTCACTCAAAGTTTAGTGCTTATTGTTATAATCGCCTTGGTTTATCAAAAAATATTCTTATGGAAAAGCCCCTATCTTTAAAGGCATAAATCTTTTATGATGGCAGCCAACTTTCTATTTTATTTACTCTGGAGTTGGCCATGGCCCAAATACTCAATTCCAAGCCCGTTATTGATAAGTATCGAGAAACTCTTAAACAAAGAAGTGAGAACTTTTTCAAAGCTTCAGGACAAAGGCCTTGCTTAAAAGTTGTTCTGGTTGGGGAAGACCCCGCAAGCAAAGTCTACACAGGTCACAAAAAACGCTTTTGCGACTCCATCAGTGCAGACTGTGAGATTATTGCTCTGCCTAAAAGTACTGAAGAGCAAGAGTTTTTGTCGAAAGTTGATGAGCTTTCAAATCATCAAGGTGTTCATGGGATTATTATTCAGCTTCCACTGCCTCAGCATTTGGCCCACCTCGACGTCTCACAGCTCATCCCGGCCCATAAAGACGTCGACGGCTTTCACCCACTAAATATTGATGCCATTATCAGAGGGCGAGAATCTAAACAGTTTCTACCTTGTTGCACCCCGAGAGGTGTCATCACTCTTTTAGATGAGTATCAAATCGAATTGGCCTCTAAGCATGTTCTGATCATTGGCCGCAGCATGATTGTTGGCAAGCCACTTTCACTCATGTTTTTAAACCGTCATGCGACTGTGACAATGGCCCATTCCCGTACTCCAAATATTCATGAACTCGCACAAATGTCAGACATCATAGTCAGCGCAGTTGGTCGGCCTAAGTTTCTGGGATCATCCATTTTAAATTCTAAGAAAGAGCAAATACTCGTCGATGTGGGAATAAATCGCGATTCAAATGGTTCTCTTTGCGGTGACTTTGACTACGATGATTTAGTTGAACATGTTACTGCGATTACCCCAGTGCCTGGAGGTGTTGGCCCAATGACAGTTATGACGCTGGCACAAAACCTTTTGCAAGCAGCTGAAAACACTTTAAATACTAGTTTATAAAATTAGGAGAAAAGATATGACTACGTTAATGTCAACATCACTAACGCAAGAGCATAGAGCTTTAGGCGCAAAAATGGGTCCCTATGCAGGGTTTGAAATGCCTTTGCAATACAGCTCTGTAAAAGAAGAAGTTCATGCGGTTAGAAATACCATTGGCGTTTTTGATGTTTCCCATATGGGAGAATTTTTTGTTCAGGGTCCCGACACTCATGCTTTTATAGATAGCCTCCTGTGCAACGATTACCTGAGTGCTTCAAAGCATAAGGCCGTCTACTCACCATTATGTCGCGAAGATGGCACAGTTATAGACGATTTGATCGCCTATAAACTTGATGATGAGCGCGCTATGATTTGTGTTAATGCCGCCAATATAGAAAAAGATCGCACCTGGATGGTGAATCAATTGGCCAATGGTTTCAACGGAAAGGTATTTGATTGCGAGTTTCAAGATCACAGTGATGAATATTCTCTTTTGGCCTTACAAGGTCCTCATCTCGATAAAATTTTGACACAGCTTAAACTCACAGATGTTATTGAAAAACCAAATTTCAGCGTCATCGAAACCGAGTGGATAGGGCAGCCTATTACTATCGCCAAAACGGGTTACACTGGAGAAACAGGAATCGAGATTTTTTGCTCTCACACAATTGCCGTTAATTTATGGCGTGACCTGATGGCCCTTAATGTCACACCATGTGGCCTGGTTTCACGTGACGTACTTAGACTTGAAGTTTGTTACCCTCTTTATGGAAATGAAATTCACGATCAGGTGACTCCACTTGATAGCGCACTTAAATGGACTGTAAAACTTGAAGCTGGAGACTTCGTTGGTAAAGAGGCGCTTCAAAACTATAAACCTAAGTATCGTTTAATTAAATTGGTTATGGATAAAGGTGTCCCCCGTAGTGGCTATGAGGTTCTGCTAAATGGAGAAAAGGTGGGTGTTGTCACTTCCGGTACGATGTCAGTAAGCTTGGGTAAGGGAATCGCTCTGGCCCATATTGACGCTTCTGTTTCAACAGAGCATGATGATTTTGAAATTTTAATGCGTAATAGAACATATGATGCCAAAAGACAAAAAAGTGCATTTGTTAAAGGGGGAGCCTAATGGAACACAAAATACCTAGTGACTTAAAATACACTGACGATCACGAATGGGCGAAGATTGAAGCCGGAGAGGCAACAATCGGAATCACAGACTTTGCACAAGCGTCTCTCGGTGACATTGTCTTCGTTGAACTTCCCGAAGTAGGAACGGAACTTGAAAAAGGTGGTACCTTTGGCGTCGTTGAGTCTATTAAATCGGTCAGTGATCTTTACTCTCCTTTAAGTGGGGAGGTGATTGCGGTCAATGAAGAGCTTGAAGGAAGTCCAGAAAACTGTAATAGCGACGCTTATGGGGCCTGGATAATCAAGCTAAAAATGAGTCATCCAGAACAAGTTCAAGAGCTCATGAGCGCTGAAGACTACGAAA
>SKIL01000289.1 GCA_007116425.1 Bacteriovoracaceae bacterium
AAGAAGAAAGCTACTAAGAAAAAAGTGGCAAAGAAGACCACAAAGAAAGCTGCACCTAAACCAAAAAAAGCAGAAACAAAAAAAGCTTCAGGGCCGAAACTTAGCAAAGAAGAACAAGAAAAAGCTCGCAAGGAAGCAGAAAGGCTTGAGGCCATTAAGCGCTACCGCGAACAGAACGTTCTCAACGACCCTGAAGTAAAGAAGCTTGAGAGCGAGACAACAGAATCGCTTGAAGAGGCTCCGACAGAAGTCTCAATTGAAGAGTCTCAGGACTCAGATGTTCCCATTGATGACATTTCGGAAACAACAGAAGGATTTAATGCAGGAGATTCTCCAACTCCTGGCTCTCGATTAAGCGAAGAATATAATCCAGATGACGATCCAGAAGATGCAGAGGACGCAGAGTTTAGTTATGGATGGGGCTACAATGATGCCTTTGATAGACCTGACGAAGAAGAAGATGTCGATCCATTTGATGAAGACGAAAGATATGCTCGTGGAATGGATAAGGACAAAGAAGAAGAACTCTAAAATACTCATTCGGCGGTCTTAACTAAAGGCCGCCTTCAAAACGATAAAGAAAAATCATGGCCAAAAAACTCGAGCTTTTTTACTTTGACAGCTGCCCCTTTTGCCAAATTGTACTTAGAGCAATTGATGAGCTTAATATTGAGCTCGAGTACAAAAATATCATGGAAGACAGAGAAAGCCTTGAACGCCTGATGAAAGACACCGGAAGAAGAACTGTTCCCTGCCTTTACATTGACAATCAACCGATGTTTGAATCTGCTGACATCATTGCATGGCTTCAGTCCAACGCAAGCGATTTAAAAACGAAGAATTAAAATTATGGAAATTCGAGATCCCGTTCACGGCTCTATACATATTTCGGATGAAGAAGGGGAAATTATTCGAGCGGACTTCTTTCAAAGGCTAAGAAGTATTAAACAGCTGGGTTTTTCAGAATACGTTTTCCCTGGAGCAACTCATACTCGATTCATTCACTCTATTGGAGTCATGCATATCGCAGGAAAGGCCTTTGATAAACTTCTAGGCCATAAACTTTTTAATAAAGATGCTCAGCGCTTAAGGCAGACTTTAAAACTTGCCTGCTTACTTCACGATATTGGCCATGCTCCGCTGTCTCATAGTACTGAGACCGTCATGCCTGCGTTGAAAGATTTAGAAATACCAAAAAGGTTTCTTGCCCCAAATGAAGATATGAACAGGCAGGCAACACATGAAGACTATACGATTAAAGCAATTGCAGACAGCTCTTTTTCTCTCTCATTTCGCTCGATTGAGGCCAAGCAATCAGTTGATAGAAAAATGGTTGCTGATTTGATTGTCGGAAGAACCGACTCTCCAGACTACTTCACACTTGAAGGAGTCAACTACTTCCCCATACTTTCACAGTTAGTCTCAAGTGAGATGGATTGTGACAGGATGGATTACCTCCTAAGAGATAGCTATTTTTGCGGCGTAAGCTATGGTCAATATGATCTTGACTGGTTAATTGACAATCTCGAGGCGTGCATCGTCAACGATACGGCCTACCTCGGAATTAATGAAAGAGCAGTCGTCACTTTCGATGACTTTCTTCTTAGTCGCTACCATATGTTTATCATGGTTTATTTTCACTACCGCTCCGTTTGTCTCGAACAACTACTTTTTAAGTATTTTGCAAGCTCTCACGGAGAATACCGAATACCGGCCGATATTGAAGAATATATTCATCATGATGATCACTATTTGATGAAAATATTAAGAGCTAGCCCGAACAACTATGCTCAAAGAATTGTTAAAAATCAGATTCCTCAAAAAATATATGAATCATTTAATGAAAAACAGCTAAAGCAATTGAATAAGGCCCAAAAGTTTTTAGAAGAGCATAATATTGACTTTATTCGCTGTTCTTCTGCCAGTCGACTTTCAAAATATTACACTGAAAGTGAAACACCAGAAGAGTTCTCGATGAAAGTGGTCAGGAAAACATTTGGCCGCAAAGAAAAAGACATTAAGGATATTAACAAGGCAACAGATCTCTTTAATAAATTCTCTAAGTCACACGCAATCAGTCGCCTTCATTGTGATATGGATAATCTGACACCTGAACAAAAAAGTGAAGTTTTAAAATTAGTAGAGAAATAGTTCATATTGTCGCATCTCAATACTTTTGGGATAATCGGTCTCATGAATAAGATTTCACTATATATTCTCTTAATTCTCATTTTTTTAGGACTTTCAAAGAGTTTCTCTCCCTCGGAACACCAAACTCCTTACCTTGCTAATGAAAGAGTCTTTCCTCACTTTTTTGGCGGAGCACCCATCACTGTCATTCTGGTGGACTCAATTGAGTCAGGGCTTTTGATTAAAACATATTTTCAGCGCTTAAAAATTGTTCATGGGTTTTCTCAACCCGAGTATATTACAATTCGAACATCTCAGTCTTTTTGGAGAAAGAATTTAGAAAATATTGGAATGTCACTTTTTAGACGTAAAGAGATTGACGGTTTAGGTGACACAACTCCTGCACCACCCGGTTCATTGTTTCTAGGTGATCCGTCTTATGGGACGTGGGCCTTTGAAGCTTCAGGAAATCAAATATGGCAGTTTCATCGTGCCTATAGAAATTTCCCTCAACTTCTTAATTGGCAATCTTTTACTCCTACCTATGAGTTTTACGAACAACTTCAAATTCACTTGCAAAACAATCAAAGTTATTATGGGCCGAATAAAGAATTTGGAAAGGACGGAAAGGTAACGTCCCAAGTATTTAGTAATACACGAGACAGCTACCGAGCTGAGATGAATATCTCTTTTCTCGAATATATCCGAAAGAAACTGACTTTGCCCCCTTGGCGAATTAATCCTATAAAATGAGAATTGGAAATTAATTATGAATGAAATTTTCGACAAGCTGATCTTAAGAATTATATTTGCTCTCTATCTCTGTGGGATTTTATTCTTCTACCGCTATGCCTACTCTTTTCTATACCCTTCTGTTCGAACCCAGATGACAAAAAGATTTTTTCCTGCCAAGAATCTTGCAGACACTATTCACCTTTTCTCAAGAGTGATTGGAATTGGTATCTTATTTTCCCAATTTGAATTTCTTCTCGATCATGGATTTTTAATAGCGCTTTTTGATTTTTTGCTTTTTGCTAAGATCGGAATTTTTCTCTATATCGTTTCAACCTACCTGATTGAAAGTATTGTTTTACATAGTTTTGAATACCAAGATGAGGTTATAAAAAACAAAAATGTGGCCTACTCAATTATTTCATTTTCTCATGCTATTGGTGTCGCCTATCTGATCAATGTCGTCTTATCTGTTTCAAAGCACTCTCTCACGATGCTGATCTTTCTATGGCTTTTCGCAATAGTTTTAATTGGAATCACAACGAAGGCCTACTCTTATGTTTCAAAGCTACACTTCAATCGACTTCTGATTCAAAAAAATATAGGCCTTTCTTTATCTTATTCAGGCTTTTTTCTGGGACTTTCTATCATTATTAGCGGGGCCCTCCAACACGAACTCATCGAGATAAAATGGTATGCAATCCACGTCATCCTTAAAACTATTCTCGCCCTGATCATCATCCCCATCTTTCTAAAAGGGCTAGAGCTGATTTTTCATATTCAACATGACTATAACCCACAAGACCAGGTATCGGAGTCAGATGTTAGAGATGAGAGGGTTATTGGCTATGGATTGTACGAAGGGGCCATTTTCTTTACTTCATGCTTCCTTACGAAGGTTATTACCGAACAAGTTTTGTTCGGTACTTTTTACCCTGTTCTCTAAAACAACATCAAGCGTTACGATAAAGAGGCTATCTACTCACTGCAAAAAGGAGTTTCCGTGAGCCTCAAAGTTTTTCAGATGCTTGAATTTTTAAATACTCGACTTTCCAATATTGAAAAAAATATCGCAAGAATTGATGAAAAACTTGATTTCTCAATAGCACTTCAAAGAAATCACCTCATTAGAGTCAAAAACGGTGATCCTATTGATGACAATATGATTCTTATGGGGACCCCCTACAACGATCTTACTCCAGAAAAAGCATTTAAAATCTTTAGCGATCCAGATATGGACTTTATACTTCTTGATGTTTCTCAGGAAAATTCAGCATTCAAAAAAATTGAAGGCTCCATTAGAATTCCACTTGAAGATTTAGATCATAGGTACGCAGAGATTGAGTCAAAGACAACACCTCTTCTCGTAATTTCTGAAAACGGATTAAGATCGATAATGGCCTGTGAAAAATTAATCAAGAAAGGCTATTTGAATCTTAATAATATTTCGGGAGGCCATCAGTTTTGGCCAGGAAATCAAGAAAATGAAAATGACAAATCTGAAGAGCTGTCAGAAAAACTTAAAATAGCTCTTTAGAATAAAAGGTTTCCATTTTTGCGCATAAAATCTTGCTGGGCCTGTTCCTGACTCAAACCTTCCTTACTACTATCAAGCGCTGAAGACTGTGAAACCTTATTATAAAGATTTCGTAACTGGTGCTCAATTCTATCCAGCTCCACCTCTCCAACAGTTGAAATAAAGCTTTGCTCTATCTCAGCAATGGACTCCAGAAGATTGAATTTAAACTTTTCACCATATTCCGTAAGAAAAATATTTTGTTCTCTCTTATCTTTCGGGTTCACTTTTCTTTGAATATACCCACGCTTCTCAAGTTCATTTAGGTGACTTGTCATGGTCTGCTTTTTTAATCCACAACCCTCACCGATCTCTTTAATCGATGGGCCAGCATTTTCACAAATAAATAAAAGAACTTCCAAGAAACTTGGGCGAAGGTCAGTAAAACCTCTTTCTTGTAAAAGCTTTAAAAGCTCAGATGAATAATAGCGATAAATTTTTTTTAATAAGCTTCCAATTTGCGAAATTTTCTTCATTCACTGAATCCTTGGCCTCAATATTACTATACCGCAAACATAGTCCTAAAGACATACAGTACAGTTTTAAGACTTATAACAGTTAAATAATTACAATTCAAGAAATAAGCTCATTTGTTGCTATTTGGGCCAAACCAATCTTTCTAGCGGATAAGAAAGCTCTTCAGGTAGGCTTAACTCAGCTGTATCGACAGAGTTGATTGCGATTTTTTGCTCCATCATTTCCATGTATTCAAATGGAGATAGTCTCTCTTTTACAATGGGGCCATGCTCCCACAGGTCTAATCTCACCTGCTGAAAAGTGTTACCTGTAAAATGGCCCATTTGTGCACTTGCTATAGAGGGCATTAAAAGTGCGTATAAAAGTGCCATAACTGAATAAAGTTTAAACGTTTTCATTATTAAGCCTTTATCTAAGTGTTAGAAATTACATCAAAAACAACTTTCAAGCTTATTTAATGCAATAGTGACTCCAGCTTGCGTATCTGAACCTGAAATTGACGCTAAATGACCTAGAAAAGGTTTCTTGAATTACTAATCGACGTGGCTATTCCATTACACAGAAAAAACGTCATAAGGCTTGAACCTCCATAAGACATCATCGGTAAAGGTAAACCAACGACTGGAATTAGGCCCATAACCATGCCCATATTTACTGCTGTGTGCCAAAAGAAGATTGCCATAAGTCCTACTACAACGATTGAGTCGTAAAAGCGTGAAACGCTCGCGGCCAACCAAATAAATCGATAGAAGAGTAGCAGGTAAAGTGAAATGAGAAAGAGGGCCCCAAAAAATCCATGCTCTTCATTATAAACTGAAAAAATAAAGTCCGTATGGTTTTCAGGTAAATAATTAAGTGAGGCCTGAGAAGAGTTTTTAAAACCTTTTCCAAAAAACTGGCCTGATCCAATTGCAATATTTGATTGAATGGCGTTATATCCGGAGCCTCTGGCATCGGCCGTAGGGTCAATAAAGGCGATGATCCGATTACGCTGATACTCTTTTAGTCCATATTGATACATTAGAGTTCCAGAAATCACTCCCAATAAAGCTATGACACCAAGCGTTCTCCACTTTAGTTTTCGATAAAAGCAAATCGTGAAAAAAACCAGAATCATCAAAAAGCCTGTACCAAGGTCAGGCTCAACAATAACCAGCCCTGCAGGAACGGCCGTTATTAAGAGAGGAGCAATGAGTTGCTTAAAGCCTAATGGGCGATCGGGATCTCGCTTAGTAAACCAACGCGCCAAAGCGAGAACCAGACCGATCTTCATAATCTCACTCGGCTGAAACCTCAAAGAACCTAAAACAATCCATCTTCTGGCACCCATTCCCTGATGACCAAAAAGAAGGACTATCACGAGTAAGATTAAAAGAAAGATAAATAAAGCGTAGGAATAGCGATAAAAGTTTTTGGTATTTACAAAACTAACCATGACTCCAGCAAAAAGAGAAAAGACAAACCAACCAAGTTGAACTTTGTATAACTCATTCATTGTTGGTGAGGTATGAGTAGCAGAGTAAAGGTTTAAAATACCAATAAAGAAAATCCCAATAGAAATGATAAAAAAACTAAAATCATATTTTTTTAATTTTTCGAGCAGTTCAGAGGTATTTAAAATCATGATTCGGCCTCCTGCTCTTCATCATCTTCAGAGTTTGCTTCCTGGGCCTCGCGCTCTAATCTCTCTCGCTCCTCCCGCTCTTCTCTTTCACGCTGAATTCGCCTTTGCTCTCGCCACATCTCGATATCTCTTTGTCGATCAATCTCATAATGTTCTTCATAAAACTCGGGCATATATTTCTTCATATAGGTTGTTACAATATCTCTAACAAGAGGAGCGGCGGATCCAGATCCACTACATCCGTGTTCAATGACAGCGGCCACTACCACCTGTGGGTCATAGGCCGGAGCGTAGCCCACAAAAAGACCGTGATGACGATCATGATAAGGAAGCTCCTGGCATCGTGTAAAGAGCTCTGTTGGGGTCATGCTTCGAACTTGACTGGTTCCTGTTTTACCGGCCATACGTATTCCCCGACCTCGGCTCCACCAGCCCGTTCCGGTACGATCATTAACCACTTCATAAAGCCCCTGCTTTATCACATCCCAGGTTTCATCACTAATATCAATATTGTTAATGACATGTGGTTCAAAAGTTTCTATGACCTCACCACTATTACTAAAAACTTCTTTAACGAGGTATGGACGGTAAACTGTTCCACGGTTGGCAATCGCTCCATAGGCCATAGCAAGTTGAAGCGGAGTTGAAAGAACATAAGATTGTCCGATAATACAAGAGAGAGTTTCTCCTAACTGCCAGTCTTCTCCAAATCTTTTGCGCTTCCAGTCTCTCGTAGGGATCAGCCCGGGAATCTCTCTCGGTTGTCTAATTCCTGAACGAGACCCAAATGAAAACTTCCTTGCGTACTTTGCAAGTACATCAATATCTAACTCTGTTGCTAATTTATAATAATAAACATCAACTGACTCTCGGATAGACTTAACCATGTCAGTATTGCCATGACCACTTCTTTTCCAGTCATGATAAACTCTGGTCCCGAGTCTAAACGTAGGCGGGCAAAAAATTTCTTCGTGAGGATCGAGAATTCCCTCCTCTGCTCCAGCAATGGCGGCAAAAGTCTTAAAAGTTGAACCTGGAGCATAATGCTCTTGAATATTTCTATCGATCATAGGGTTATTTGGGTCATTTTGTAGTTCGGCCCAATACTCTCTGGTAATACCGCGACTAAAGATTGTTGGATTAAAAGATGGGTTAGAAACCATTGCAAGAACTTGACCGGTATGAACTTCCAATGCCACAGCAGCGCCAACATATTCTTTTTCAATCATATGCTCATAAGCAGTCAACTGCATATCTCGATCAATTGTTAAGCGTAAGTTATTTCCAGCTCGCGCAGGCTTGTTTTG
>SKIL01000042.1 GCA_007116425.1 Bacteriovoracaceae bacterium
GACTTTGTGCGTTCTGATCAAGACGATCAAATGTCTTTTTTCTTGCCCTCGTGGTCGCCTGGGTCTTATCTGATGCGCGAATATTCTCGAAATATCAGAAGCCTTGAGGTTTTTGATGAATCTGGAGACCGAGTCTTTGTCCAACAATCTCATAAAAATCAATGGCTCGTAGATTTTAAAGATCATAAGAGCTCTAAAAAATTTAGTTTAAGCTACGAAGTTTATTGTCATGAGTTAACAGTGCGGACCTCTCATATCGACTCTTCCCATGCCTTCATTCATGGGCCTTCTGTGTTTATGGGAGTTCTTAACTCCGAGATGAAAAATCCAACTTTGAAGGTAGATGTTCCCGCGCAGTGGTCAAAAATATCGACGGGACTTAAAGAAGTTTCCCAGAAACGCGATGAATTTATTTTTACGGCGGCGGACTACGATGAACTTATCGATGCTCCTCTTGAAATTGGTTGCCACGAAACAGATGGGTTCTATGTTGATGGGAAGGCCCATGAACTTGCTTTTTATGGGTTAACACTGCCTGCCGGTAAAGAATTTTGCATGGATCTTAAGGACGATATTAAAAAGATTGTGGAGCATGTTTCTAAGACTATGGGTGGAATGCCGTATGATGAAAAGTATACTTTTATTACTCATTTTGTTCCCGGTAAGTTCGGCGGTCTAGAGCACTTAAATTCAACAGCATTACATTTTTGTCCTCTAAAACTGAATGACCGCAAAATGTATTTGAAGTGGCTCGAGTTAGTTGCCCATGAGTATTTCCATACTTGGAACGTTAAGCGTATTAGACCTGTTGAGCTGGGACCTTTCGATTACGTCAGCGAGGCCATGACTCGCATGCATTGGCTAACAGAGGGGCTGACTAGCTTTATGGATCAGTTATTCGTCTATCGTGCTGGTTTTTCTAAATTAGAAGAGTATTGCGATATGATGAAAGATAACTTTAATAATTATTGGAAAATTCCAGGTCGTCGCTTTGACTCCTTGGAAGATAGCTCGTTTAATGCTTGGATTAAGCTCTATCGTCCAGATGAAAACTCTCATAACTCATCTATTTCTTATTATTTAAAAGGTGGGATTGTCTTTTTTGCTCTTCATGTCTTGTTTGTAAAAGAAGGTAAAAAAATTGATGATCTCTTATCTCTTCTTTGGCAAAGATACCTTGATAATCCTTCCCGCGGAGTTGATGCTGAAGAAGTTTATGGGATGATTGAAAAAGTTGCAGGAAAGGATGTTTGTGAAAAGTTTGAAACAATGGTTCAAACGACTGAGGAAATCGACCTGCAGGCCTTATGTGAGTCAATTGGAATGAAGTTTGTCTATGATGATGAAGCGGCGTCTAAACCATATCTAGGGGTTAAAACTTCATCTCGAGGACAGAGGGTGTTTATTGACTCTGTAAGTTTAGATGGCCCAGGATATAGAAGCGGTCTTAATGCCGGAGATGAGATTATTGCGATCAATGGAATGAGAATAGACTCTGGAAAATGGTCAGATCACGTAAAGTATTTGTTGCCAGGACAGCGTTATCACTTTTTAGTTTCCAGACTTGAATATCTATGTGAATTAGATGTAGAGGTTGGCCCCGCCCCTAAGCTTTTAAAGGCCATAGAGGTGGCAGATGAAGTAAAACTAAGTAAAAGCTTAAATTAAGTCTGTTTGTAAACTTTCTTTCCAAGCAATGGCCCACGAAATCAGAAGTGGGCCTTCTTTGTTTTTAGCGCCTTCACTTTCAGGCCAAAGTAAAACTCTAGTCCAAAAGCGACCAGCAATGCGCACATTTTGATCGACGGAAATATAATGAAAATTTTCATTGTCTTGGATCACGATTTTTGTCAGTGTTAAAACCTCTTCATTTTTTTGCAGTAGAGAGAATGCAGCTTTAAAGGCGGCCTCTTTAATTGACCATTGTTTCACAATATCTTGGCCTTTTTTGTTCTGTAGTTTTTTTGCATCTGAGGAATTTTGAATAAACTTGATAATATCTTGCTTGATCTCTCTATTTAACCACTCAATATCGAGACCAAAACTGTACTTTTTAGATAATTTTGATTCTTTTTTACAAAAGAAACTTGCGCCGACATTACCTTTAGTATGGGATAGTGAACAGGGACCTGGCCTTAGAGTGGTTGAATGAAAGTATAGATCGGTTTGTGCTTGTTGTAGTTTGTTCTCTAGGCTTGACCGGTCATAGCCAATGAGAGGAAGTCTAGCACTAATATATTCTGTCTTTCTTTTGTCTGAGAATTCTTCAAATTTTTTGAATGGAACGAGGTTTAAAAACGGGCCTAATGCGGATGGAGAAGTCTGCGTTAATTGACACACCCCAATAGTAGGCCCTAGGTCTTTGGTCAATTTTTCATTATAAATTTGCGGTTCAAAGTAGAAGTATCTCATGGAGACGGCCCTTTTTATTAGCTTTTCTTATACTTGACATAAGATTTTTTTATGGCCAAAGTTTTTAAAATCTCATTATAATCTTAACGCTAAATTCGTAAATGACTATGTTTAAAAAGTATAAATTGATTTCTTTGAGTTTAAATACAAAAATGATCATGGATTTTTATTCGCAAAAAGGAGTTTCAGATGCCGAGTAGAGAAAATAGAGTTCAGGCCCGTTTTGAGGCGATGAATCGCAAATTTAGAGTTATTGATTACCCACTTGATTCAAAGGGTGATCAACTTAATGTAAGTGACTTTTATGGCGAAAATGTCTTTGATATCTCCACAACCAAAGAGATTCCTGATGATGTAAGAAAAGAATTACTTGATGTGGCAAGATCTGGAAAGCGTTTGGATAAAAACCACGCTGATATCGTGGCCAACTCTGTAACGAAGTGGGCAACAGATAGAGGTGCGACACATTTTTGTCACTGGTTTCAACCATTGACTGGCTCTAGTGCTGAAAAACATGATGCCTTTTTGACCATCAAAAATGGAAGGCCAATCGAGCGTTTGAGTGTATCTCAATTGCTTCAAGGTGAACCCGATGCCTCTTCTCTTCCTCATGGTGGCTCTCGCTCAACATTTGAGGCCAGAGGGTATACGACTTGGGATTTGACTTCACCAATGTTTTTAGTTGAGGGACCTAATGGGAAGACATTATGTATTCCTACTGCTTATGTATCATACGAAGGTCATGCTCTCGATATGAAAACGCCGTTACTTAGAAGTATTTCGGCCCTTTCTGAAGAGGCGACAAAGTTTTTAAAGTTAATTGGTCGCACTGAGGCCGATCATGTTGGTGTCACTATTGGATGTGAGCAAGAGTACTTTTTAGTGGATAAAGCTTTTTACTATTCACGCCCTGACTTAGTTATGACAGGCAGGACAATGATGGGTTCATCAGCAGTTAAAAACCAACAATTAGAAGACCACTATTTTGGTGTTATTCCTGATCGAGTGATGGCCTTTATGCAAGAGCTTGATTATGAGTTATACCGTTTGGGAATTCCTGCAAAAACTCGTCACAATGAAGTCGCACCAGGGCAGTATGAAATTGCACCAATCTTTAGTGATGCCAACGTTGCTGCAGATAATAATCAATTATTAATGGCCATGATTCGAAAAGTGGCCGAAAGACATGATTTCGTCGCCCTAATGCACGAGAAGCCTTACCAGGGAATTAATGGAAGTGGAAAGCATGTGAACTGGTCTTTGGCCGATAATACGGGCTTTAATTTACTCGAACCTGGACAACAAGACCCACACCAGAATACTGTTTTCTTAGCGGCCGTTGCTATGGTTGTTGAGGCCGTTCGTCGCCACTCAGGCGCTTTAAGAATGGCAATAGCAAGTCATAGTAATGATCATCGTCTTGGTGCAAACGAAGCTCCTCCAAGTATTATTTCAGTTTTCCTTGGTTCTACGCTTGAGAAAATTCTAGAGTCAATCAAGGATGGGAAGAAAGTAGATTCTTCTGAGGGCTCTACATTGATGGAAATCAATGCTAAGCAATTAGCTGATTTGATGAAAGATAATACCGACCGAAACAGAACTTCTCCATTTGCTTTTACTGGCAATAAGTTCGAGTTTCGTGCGGTCGGGTCATCTGCTGCGATTGGCTTCCCCGTAAGTATTTTAAATGCGGCCGTTTTGGATGTTTTTAAAGATACGAATGCCTATTTAGAAGCTGAAATTCAAAAAGGTGTTGCTCCCGAGCAAGCGCTTTTACAAATTACAGAAAAATGGGTCAAAGATTCATTTCATGTCATTTTTAACGGCGATGGTTACTCACAAGAGTGGGTTGAGGAAGCAGAAAGAAGAGGCCTTCCAAACTATAAAACAACAGCAGATGCACTAAAAGTTCTTAAAGATGAAAAGCAAATGGCCTTTCTTTTAGAGAGTAAGGTTTATAACAAGGCCGAGCTTGATATGCGCTATAACGTTCTTGTTGAGCGTTATGTTAAGCATCGTGAAATTGAATTTAAAATTTTAAACAATCTCGTTAATCAAAACGTTATTCCTGCGGTTTTAGATTATAAGAAGAGCTTGTTCGATGTTATGACTCAGCAGAAGTCTTTAAAAATTGAAACGGCGATTGAAGGAGAAGTTGTCAAAACGATTAACTTGGCCTTGCGTGATCTTTATGAGATTTATACGCGATATCAAACATGTATTGAACAGGAGCTTGGTAAAGAGCCTGAGGATGTTATCGACTTTATCGCGAGTGAGTTTTTACCTCTTTCTGAGGGACTTGCAGAGGTTTGTAATCGAATTGAAGACTTGATTCCGAATCGCTACTGGTCACTTCCAAAGTACCACGAGATGCTTTTTATTAAGTAATTTTTAAACGCCTAAGACCAAATTCAAATAAAGAATTTGGTCTTAGGCACTTTTTCTTCATCTACTCCAAACACACCAATATTTCTTGGAGAGAGCTTCTCTTCAAAAAACTCTAGGACGTAGCTTTTCTTTCCGTTTTCTTCAAGGTAAGCAGCTCTGTCACGCAAAAGGTAAAGCTCTAATGGCCTTCCAAGTCTCCACCGAATAATATTTTGTAAATACATTTTGCGAATTCTTTTTTGCGTGATAGATGAATCAAAATATTTTTGAAGTTGTGTGGCCGTAAGCTTTGAAGACTGTGTACTGGGAAAATCAAACTTGGCAAGCTTTGCTTGCGCATATGGCCCAAATTCTCCCCAATATTCTCGTGGTCTCGAGTCTCCAACAGAACGAATATGGTTGACTCCAAGTTCTTCGTTTAAGTAGAGGTGTATGGCATAGCGAAAGGCCTTAACGCGCTCTTTTAAAAGATATTTATTCCAAGACATTTCATCGTGGCCTCTGGTCGCAAGCGTGAGTCCAAACGGTGTAAAATCTAATGGTACGGTGCGAGCATGTTCGGAGAGATGCGTATCTTGGTGGTGGCACATTTTATAATAACAGCACCCAAAATTGAGTACTCCTTTTTGTTGCGCTTCAATTGCCATTTTCAAATGGGAGACGGCCAGTGGACCACATGTGTGAAGGCCAATAGAGAAGTCATGCTCACAGAAGAGGTGACGTGATTCAGATTTTGCCAACTCTTCTTGAGATGTAATCGTCGGAAGCACTCCGTGTACGAATTTTATTTTTCCTGGGTTTTCTGGGTGAGGATATTTATTTAAACGTTTTAGCCCTGTCTCTTGTAGCTTTCTATCCTGGTCGATAGTCGTAAAATTCATGCCGTAGTATAGGCCCATAATCCTTGCAAGATGTCCTACTCCGCCGCCTATATCCATTAATTGCAGATTCTTGAGCTCTGGGTGCTGTTTAAAAAACTGAGCGAGTGTTTGCACTTCATGCTGCTTTTTTTCAGTTACACTGGTCGTCGCCCAAGTGGGAAGTTTGTCGAGCTGTTGTGGTAAAATTTTTGAAATTTGAATAAGTTCATGAATTTCACTTAGAAAATTCTTAAAACTCTGTTCACCAATGCTTTCCAAAGGCATTTTGCGAGCATCGATTTTCCAGAGTTCTTCTGGGGGCAATTGGTCAAGATATTCTACCCAAGTCTGTGGATAGATCTCGTTCAAGCGTTTTTCTGTATAGTCTAATACTTCTAGCGACCAAATATCAGTCCACACTTTTAAAAAAGAGTGAAGATGTGTTAAATGTTGGCGATGAGCTTGGGCCGTCATATGATGAACTCATACCTTTAAAAAAGCGATGTGTCATTGAATTTTAAGCAAACTAAAGACATCAAAGATTTACTATTTAATTGTCGTGCTCAAGACTCGCAGAATTCTGTTTTAATCCTTGGGATGGGGACATCGGGGCTTTCGGCCTTGCGTCTATGTTTAGATTTGGGCCTTAATACGATTGCTGTTAACTCGGGCCCGGTCGATGATTGGAGACAAAAAATTGATTCGAAGCTTTTAACAAGTTCAAATCTAGAGCTTTTTTCACAAGAAGAGCTTGAGAAGTCTACTGATTTACAAAACATTTCAGTACTGATCTTAAGTCCTGGGATTGCCCAAGAAAATGATTTTGTCGTTAATCTATTATCTCAAAATCCTAAGTGTGCTGTTATTTCAGAAATCGAACTTGGTGGCCTTTTTCTTTACTCCGATGATGGCGCTAGAACGAACGAGTCTGTTATTGGAGTTACTGGGACAAATGGGAAGACAACGACCGTTAGTTTGTTGGCCGAAATGTATCAAAAAAGTCAGCGCTCTGTTTTTTTAGGCGGAAATATCGGAACTCCCTTCTGTGACTATATTTCAGATCGGCTTGCTGGCCGTCAAAAGACTGTCGATTTTATTGTTTTAGAGCTTTCAAGCTTTCAGCTCGAGACGACAGAGCTTTTACCTCTTGATTTTTCTTGCTATCTCAACCTGAGCTTAAATCATTCTGAGCGCTATGAATCACTTGAAAAATATGGCCTAGCGAAATGGCGAATTGTTGAACTGACAAATGAAAAAAGCTGCCTTCCGAATGATTCTGTTCCCAGAGGACAGACAGAAAATTTAAAGTCACAAATAATTCGAGTTTCGGATATTAAATCGGAAATTGATTTAAAGCATTTATCTATTCCAGGTGAGCATAATCGTGAAAATGCTCGTTTTGCACTGTGGGCCTTTCAAGAGTCAATGGGTTACAAGGGCTTCGAACTTCCGCATGATCAAGAACTTGAGCGCATTTTGAGTGAGTTTAAAGGAGTCGAACACCGTATTGAAAGAGTGAAAGCACCAGCTCATCATGGCCCTGTATTTAATGATGCTAAAAGTACTAATTGGAATGCGACTCAAACGGCGCTTCAGGCGGTCCAAGAGTATCAGTTACCAATTTCTCTTTTATTAGGTGGAAAGGTAAGAAGGTTAGATGATGAGTTTAAGCGCGATGCTAAAGCTTTCTTAAGTCATCTCCATGAAATGAACGTGACGAGACTCTACCTTTTTGGTGAATCTGGACCTATCTTTTATGAAATCTTAAAAAAAATGGACTTAAATGGTCTGGAAACTTCACTGTTCGATCGACTTGATGATCTTTTTGAACAGTACAGGCCTGAAGAGTGTGTTCTCTTATTTTCGCCGGCCCTGCCTTCTTTTGATCAGTATTTGAATTATATGGAACGCGGAAAGCACTTTAAATCACTGGTTGGGACTTATTTCAATAACCTGTGAAGATGGGCTTCTCGATTGATGAACGGAGTGATAATTAATATAATTATCAGCGACAAAGAACTTAAGTATAAGCACACCAAAAATAAAAATAAATGGACTTTTCCAATTCATTTTAAACATAACAATGAATTAATCGGTACTTAGCGGAAAATTCTTTATTTTTTTATTTAA
>SKIL01000209.1 GCA_007116425.1 Bacteriovoracaceae bacterium
AACTCTTTAATTAGGCCGATACTAAACGTATCAAAAGTTCCACATCGGCGAGTAAGAAGACAAGATAATGCACAATGCTTGTACTTATCTACGTATCCAATAGGAGCATCAGGGTGATCGATTTGCTCCAAAAGATCAGAAGTTAAAATATAATATGTCGAACAAACAAACTTTTCATTATCTTGCTTAACTAAGCTAGAACCGTACTGAGCAAAAGTGGTAAACGAAAAAAGCAGTAATGGGAGAAGAATTAATTTAGGCCACATCATTATCCCTCACAAAAAGTTTTAGGCGCAAAAAATAATCAAAAAAGAGAATATTAAGTGCCAAAGCAAATAATAAATGGACAGGTTGCAAAAAGGCCGGAAAGCCAAAATAGGCCAATCCGATCCCACTGACCAACGTCAGGCCAAAACAAATGATTTGCCAAAACTTATCACGTTGATTCATTTTAAAAAAATCAATGCGCCCATCTAACGGCTTAGTAAATTTGAACATAAAAGACATAATGTAGAGCCACAAAAATAGTAATATTAACGAAAATGAGCGATGAACTATAAAAACAAGACCACTATTGGCCACCCAATCAGCACGATCAACATCCGGGTACGACTTCACAACTGTATCAATCGCCTCGCGAACCTGAGTTCCTATCATGATTTGAAGTAGGCCAAAGTAAAACATCACAATGATGGCCACTCGAAATCTTTCACTCTTTGGAAAGTTTAAAACCATTTGATGAAAATCGGCCAAAACTGACAACTCGCCCTTAAACAATAATTCGCGAGATTGAGCGAGACGATAAATATAAAACAATAAATACATAATACATAAGGCCAAAAACATATGAATTGAAATCATATAGCCGGCCAAATGAGTAGAAACAACAATCGAGCCAACCCAACCTTGAAAACTTACTAAAAACAAACTGGCCCAGGATAAGGCAATAAGTTTTGGGCCAATTACTTGCTTACGCAGGTGAGAAAAAACAACCATACCTATAATCATTATGCCAATTGCAACACCCACTAGGCGATTTACGTACTCAGTCCACGTTTTGAAAGCATCAAAATCGGCAATCTCTTTTCCTGCAACTTTAAAGCGTTGTTTATAATCGGCAGGTAACTGCGACTCATGTGTTGGGGGAATCCACTGCCCAAAACATTTTGGCCAGTCGGGACAGCCAAGACCTGCCCCTGTAGCGCGAACAGTTCCTCCAACCAAAATGAGAAAAAAAACGGCGCCAATCACAATTTTTACATAAGATGAAAATTTCATCGTGAAAACCTACTCACTTTTAACGTATATGTACAGTACACTCACAACTTATAACAAATGACTTGAGAAAGTAAAAATTAAACCTGGCAGGCAAAGACTTCAAGCTCAAGGCACATCTTACGTATAAAAGGATGTAAAGATTTCAGGAAACTGTGCACAAGACAACAAATTAAGTTAAAAAAGAGCGTTTTGGATTTATATAAAGGATAAAAATATTAACAAGACAGTAAATACGATAGCACTCTCGCTTATTCTGACGTTTTCTTCAGGGCCTCAGTCGGTCTCAGCTGCAGTGTACACGACCATGATGAACTCCATCTACAGTACCCTATCTGTTCAAATTTTTAGTGACCTCTCAACTCATGGGCGGATAGACCATAGAGATTTAAATGAAGAAAATATTCTTGCTCTCAAAGTCTTGAGGCAAGACTCTATAGAATATCTTTCAGGTGGAAAAGTAGGACGAGCACTGGATGAATCCTACCATGCCGCCACAGAGAATTTCTCAGAAGAGAATTACCTGGATTTAAATCAATGGGCCGGAGTTATCATTGCTCAAACTGCAGACTTATATTAAAAAAAGGCCCCAATTTCCTGGGGCCATTTTGTTTAATCTTGATACTTAAGCTCAGGACTCATTTTATCTTTCTGGTCTTGAGTCATAGGAATAATACCTTCCTCAAGCCATAGATGTTGTTTTTCACAAATCTCACGACTTAAGGCATACTTTGAGCTGTCGCTATTACACCAAAGTGCTGAGAAAGATTGCTTCACTTTACGGCGAGAATTCTGGCAAAAAACATCTGCCATTTTCATCGCCTGGTGATTCCCTTCTCTTTGATACTTTCTTGCCAAACTGATCGTTGCGGCCATGGCATAAAGTTCACAAGCTATATCGACAATTCTAAACAAGAAAAGCTGACGCTGTTGAAGTTTAGGCCCATGAAAAACCATCCCATGAAAAATATTTCTCGCCATCTTGCGCGTATTACGGTGAATAAAGCGCATATGACCCGCCATCTCACCGTACTCACTAAATCTAGGCCAGCAAGACCAATCGAACCATAGTTTTGAATACCATTTGGCATAGAAGGCCCCAATCCCAGGAAGTGCTTTTAGCTTATCCATTATCGAGCTCTTTTTATCAATCATCACACCAGCGACTTGCAAGTGCTTATCAACCGCCTCGCGAGCAATAAAGAGATGCATAATTTCAGTTGTCCCTTCAAAAATTCGATTGATTCGAAAATCTCTCATCATTCTTTCAACTGGAACATTAGATTCTCCACGGGCCTTTAAGGAGTCCGCTGTTTCGTATCCACGGCCGCCGCGCATTTGGAGAAGCTCATCAAGAACTACCCAACCAAGCTCTGTGTTATAAAGCTTTGCTACCGCTGCTTCTAAACGAATGTCTTGTTTTTGATCGTAAAGCGCCGTGGCCAAATCGGAAACGGCCTCCATTCCAAATGCGGCCGCAGCAGTATCCGCAATTTTTTCGGCCATGGCCTCGTGCTTATAAATATCTTGTCCCCACTGAAATCTGGCCGTGGTCCACTCACGTGCAATCTCTAATGCCTTACGTGCTCCTTGAGCAACAGCACCGGGAATTGAAAGTCTTCCGGTATTGAGCGTGATAAGCGCAAGCTTTAGACCTGAACCTCTTTCCCAAATCAGGTTCTCACCTGGTACTTTTACATTTTTAAAACTGAGATAACCATTCTCAATCGCTTTAAGGCCCATAAAATGACAGCGGTGTTCAACTTTTACACCCTCCCAACCCGTTTCAACGATAAAAGCACTAATTTTATTATCTTCTTCGTGCCTGGCCATAACAACCAATTGATCTGCGATAGTTCCATTGGTACACCAAAGTTTTTCACCATTTAAAACATAACCGCCTTCACCATCATCTTTGACAACTGTTTTTAAGTTTGCAGGATCCGAACCAACATGAGGTTCAGTCAGAGCAAAAGCTGAAATTTCTCCTTTAGCAATTCGGGTAAGATACTTCTCTTTTTGTTCCTCTGTTCCAAACATAATCAAAGGTTGAGGAACACCAATCGATTGATGGGCCGATAGAAGTGCCACAAGGTTGGCATCTTGAGTGCCGACAAGCTTTAAAATTTCATTATATTCCGCCTGAGTGAAACCGTGACCACCATATTTTTTATCAATCTTTAAAGCAAAAGCGCGCATTTCTCGTAAGCGACTTATAATCTTCTCTGGTATCTTTCCTTCTCTATCGATAAGGTCGGAGTCAACCTCATCAGTTAAGAACTTCCTCATTTGCTCATAAAAAGTTCTGTACTCCTCAGTGTCCATTCCTTTCTTGGCCGGAAATGGATCGACGATATCCATTCGAAGTTTTCCCATAAACATTTCTTTGAGAAAACTTGGATTTTTCCATTGCTCGCGCGAAGCTTCAGCTACTTCCATCGCCTGTTCTTCTGAGGCCAAGGCCTGTTTCTTTGTTTCACTCATTGCCAATCCTTTGTCATATGCTGTGTTTTAATTTAATTACTGTATTATTTTAGCAGAAGGCCTAAAACTTACAACTACTTAGATCATGTTTTATCGGCAGATATTTTTGCCCACGTTAATCATAAAGAGGATTTTTTGATAAAATTTAAGGGTGAAGAAACCTAATTGCTTACATTGCAAACATTACTTTAGCACCTATGACTCACAGAGTCCTAGAGGATGCAAGTTATTTAATTTTAAAACGGCCCAATTCCCTTCTTGGGTCATTAAACGGGAAAGTGGAAAAGAGTGTGAAGGCTTTGAATATTCTCAAGGCTACCTAAAAAAGCAAAAACAGCAAAAAGAAGAAAAGTTAAAAGATATAGACTTAAATGACGATCGATATTGGTAAGTTAGTCAACTTTTAGACCAAGCTCGTGATAGCTAGGGCCCACTTCAGAAATAATCCCTCCCCCTAAACATTCATCACCACGGTAAAAAACAATAGATTGGCGTAAAGTTATTGCTCTTTGGGGGCGAGTAAAGCGAACTCTTAGCTTATCCTCACTCACAACTTCAACGAGACATTCCGTATCTGATTGTCGATAACGAATTTTAGCACAGCATTTTAATGGAAACTCAACATCCTGACTAATCCAGGTATTTTCAACACAAAAAAGCTCATCTCTAAATAATGCTGGATGATCAGTACCGCGTTCAACAAAAACAATATTTTTCTCAAGATCTTTGTCAACGACAAACCATGGCCCACCAGGCCCACCTAACCCAAGCCCCTTGCGCTGACCTGTGGTATAAAATACAGCTCCGATATGCTCTCCAACGCTATTTCCATCGAGTGTTTGAAATTCGCCTTTTGAGGACTCAATATATTGAGATAAAAAATTTCTAAAGTTTCTCTCCCCAATAAAGCATATTCCGGTGCTATCTTTTTTGTTCTTAGTCGCTAAGTTAAATAAAGCGGCAATTTGGCGCACCTCAGACTTTTGTAAATGTCCCAGAGGAAAAATCACATTGGATAAAACCTCGCCATTTATGGCGTATAAAAAATAGGTTTGATCCTTTCCAGAATCAACACCTTTGACTAAACGGTTTTGCCCATTTTCAAATTTATTTTGGCAATAATGACCAGTGGCCAAAAAATCGGCCCCCAACTGCATCGCCTTTTGGTAAAAGACTTTGAATTTAATTTCTCTGTTACATAAAATATCTGGATTGGGCGTATGACCTAATTTGTACTCCTCAAGAAAATGAGAAAAGACATTCTCTCTATACTCTTCGACAAAATCAACAGAGTAGTACGGGATGTCGTGGGCCTCGCACACTTTAATAACATCTGCATATTCTTTCGCCGATTGACAGACACCATTTTCATCTTTTTCTTCCCAGTTTTTCATAAACATTCCAATGACATTAAAGCCGGAATGCTTAAGCCAAACAGCGGTCACAGATGAGTCTACCCCACCAGACATACCGACCAAAACAGTTGTATCACTGGGCGCTTTCTCCCATTTGGGATGGCCTAGATCACTAGCAGTTAGTAATGGAAGAGTTTCAAGGTTTTTGTACATATCAGTGAACAATCATCATGTCTTATGCAAAAAGTCAATTTCTTAAATTGAGACTATACCCAATAATACCGGCCATAATTGACCGAAAATTTTGATCAAATGCTAAAAGGTCAAGAGTCTCAATAAAATCATTTGGAGTGTGGATTCTTGGATTAGGATCGGATTCAAAATCGTGTGTTAAGGCAATTGCATGCATAGACTTATTCCAAAAATAGTCCGCTCCTGTCATAGCATAAGGTCCAGGCCTTAGCTCAACTCTGCTACCAAAACGTCCAAGCTGCATTTGATGGCGAAACTGTTGAGCAACCTCCATACTCGAACGATGAAATGAACTATCGACAGGAGCATAAACTAAGCTCAGGCGTGCCGAAGAGTCTTTATGCTCAAATGACCTATGGGCCAGTGCAAATAAGTCGATAAAAATCTCCAATACATTATCAGAGTTTTCGCGACCTAGTTTACTAAGTAATTCAGGTAAGGATTCAGCAAAAGACTTAACACCCAATTGCCTCCATTCATGTAAATCCAAAAATACAACTAAGACATCGTGATTAAGATTTAGTTGAGATAATATTTCAATACTGCTTAATCCTGCGGCAACACCACTAGCATTTTTATCTGCACCATCAAAAGATTCTTTAGTCACAAATAAACCACTATCCTCATCGAACAAAGTCGAATCGTAATGAGCACCGACTACGATAACTCCATGTCTGGGTGAAGAGTTTTTGGTAGGAGAGTACCAAATGATATTCTCACCAAATAATTCTTTCTCTTTAAAAGATTTTAACTGTTCAGTAATAGAATTTGTAATCACTTTATACTCTTTATATTCTTTCGATTCAGATGAATAAACACTCGCGATATTCTGTTCAAAGTTATGACGATAAAAATCTATTGCACTTTCAAAGTCTGGCGAAAAAGATTGAATAAAAAACTTCGTGCCTTCACCATTGTCTAACTCTTTAATTCTCTTTTTTAGGTATTCTCTTGCTTTTGAATGACCAGAGCTTGCATAGAGCCTTGAAGGTCTCGACTGAGATACAAAATTTCTCAACTCTCCAACAAGAAAATCTCTTTGATAGTTAGCAAGTACACTTCGAACTTGGATATGTGATAAAATTTCGGACTGAGTTGAAGACACGTCAAAGCGCGGCGTTTCTTGTGCTCCGAACGAAACAAATGGAATTAAGAATAAAAATAAAGCGAAATAATATTTCATCATTTAAGATACTTTAATATTTTAAGTTTGGGCCAAGCTTTTCGCGAACATCATTTTGAAGTTCACCATTATCATCTTCAGCTTCTAATCGATAGGGATATAAAAGGGACTTAAAAAATGCTCCTCCCGATACAACTTTGGCACCAGCAATGACTTTTGCTGCCGTTCCCTTTTTATTATAAAAGCAAACCTCTTCACCAGGGGCCAAAAAGCCTTTATGAATTGAATAGTACTCGACAAGGCCACAGTTATTGCCTTTAAAAATTAACCGACATGGTAAGAATTCAGAGTGTGAACTTGTCTTGATAAAGGCATCTAGTGGACGGGATACGTCTCGAAATTCTGAAATTTTTAAATCCTCTACATACTGATAAGAATAGGTTAAAAAATGATCTTTGTATGCCGTTATGGTTCCATCTTGGGTGCTAAACTCAACAAGAGTAAAATGTGGATCTATTGAGCGATCAAGAGATGTTTTGAGTTTTGACTGCCCAGGATAAAAATGATGAAGGCCAAGGTGCTCTGAAATGATATCATCCTCAACACCATCCCTAATCATTCCCTCTTTAATAAGACTTGGAGCAACACTTGATTCCACATAAACACTAAAACCTTTTGACTCAGAAAAGCAAGGTTGCAAATTTTTAGAATTAGATTTTGACGCTTGAAGATCAAAGTCTAACTTCTTATAAAGCTTTAAAACCTCGGCCTTCCTCATTTCAGACAGAGGAAGCACAAGTTTTTCGAGGTGCTCTTGATCTAAATGCGTTAATAAAAGAGATTGATCACTATCTAAATCATTAGAAGACAAAACCGAAAAAGAATTCTCGATTTGCGAAAAATATACTTTTGCATAATGTCCGGTAGCAACCCTATCAGCACCCAATAACTTGGCCTTCTCAATCAAAATTTCAACTTTTAACTTCTGACAATCAAAACATGGGTGATACTTTTGACCTCCTAAGCGAGCTGTAAAGGCATTTGAAATTATTTGATCATTAAATCGGTCATGTCCTTTGGCCGCATAAAAAGGAATACCAAGCCAGTCACTAAATTCTTTAATTTTTTTAAGGTCATCAATAAAGCAGTCACCTCGTAGTGGTTTTTTCACGAGCTCTTCAGTTGTCAAACCGACTTGAGTTTCAAAATCTTTATCACCCGACTCTTCAGTTCTCTGATTTAAATATTTAATCGCTTTACTAT
>SKIL01000119.1 GCA_007116425.1 Bacteriovoracaceae bacterium
ACTCCAAATAACTTAAGAGTAAAAGGGAGAGAGGAATGAAATTATTATTTGTAATATTTAGTGTTATGTTCTCATTGAATTTATATTCTCAAATGGAAGGAGGTCTAGGCGACGACCCTTCAAGACTAATCCAAGACCTTGACCCCGGAGCAATTCAAGACCTTCGCAGAAATTTTAGTGAATTTCATCAGTTTCAAGATTCACAGCTCCATGAATTCAATCGTTCAATTCAAGAAGCTCAAAATCGGCAAAGCAGATTGGTTCGAATGTATATAGATGGCATCGATCTGGAAATGTTTGGTGTCACAGAAATCACTCTTCGAGATGGTAGCGTGGTTACAATTGAAGAATTAGAAGAATTTGTTCGCAATATAGATTAATTATCCATGGCCTCAGTTTCCTGAGGCCTTTTCTATCAATTCAATTTTGAAAAAACCTTTTGATCTGCTTTAAGCTCAGAGCGAGTTCGCCTATTGTGGCCCTCTAAAACATAATTTCGGAGGTTCGTATGAGGTTATATCAAATATTCATTTTGTCCTTAGTTCTTACTGCATGTGGAGATGAAACAAATATTCACCACCATATGTTTACTGATAGCGACCACAACAGGGATGAAGACCAACTCTGGTCACCTGGTGAAAAACGAAAAGCGCAAACTCTTCCAACTCCTCTTCATAAGTCCATTATGAGTAATTTTGAAAGGCCTGCATTTGCGTACCGGACGATAAATCGGCCTTTATATTTTTCGACTGACGAGCGCTATTCAAGTGTGGAGATACAGCAAAGTAGTGTTGATAGTTCAAAAAGAGTTGTGAGAATCTCTGGTATTGATGTGACGATTGAGGAGGGGCATTCAAATAGATTTTGGGAAGTTTTAAACAATCAAGCAGACTTTAAAACCGTTTATATTGAGGTCGAAACGCTTCGAGTACGCTCTGCTGTTTCACTTCCAAGTGCAAACTTAATTATTAAGGCCAAAAACTTAATCTTCGATAGAGACGGAGAGTTTGATGTTACGCCTAAGGGATTAGGAATCGCAAGGGCGACAGAGGACGGACTTCACGGTAAAAATGCCCCTCAAGTTGAGGTCTATGTCAAAAATGTTGAAATTAAAAATAACCTAAATAAGATGAGATTCATCGCTAATGGAGGTGATGGGCAAGATGCGGGGCTTGGTATTGATGGAAGACCTGGAAGAGATGTTGTGAATGCCAAGGGAAATAAACTAAAGAAATGCAACGCGCGTCCTGTCCCTTGTACACGGGATTTCTCTACATTCAGCTTAGGCAATACAAAAAGCATTTGTCCTCAGCTCCAAGATCATGAGTGTGTTCAATCAACCGTTTGGCCAACAAATGGGACGGATGCAAGGCCCGGTGGAATTCCCGGACGGGCCGGTGATGGTGGGGTGATTATAACAACAAACTTAAAGGTTTTGGATCTAAACTCTGTTGCTCCCGGAAACCCCGGAGATAAGGCCACTACTGTTAGAGGTGGGCGTGCCGGAAGACCTGAAAGTCCTTATCTTAAGTACCACACTGGGATAAACTGGGTTGTTGATCAACGTCGCACTCGTGCAGGACGAGATGCTTCCCCCAGAGAGTTCAATATTAGCGATAAACTTGGACAAAATGGCGAGTTGATTTTTGACGAAACAAAAAAGAGTTTGATTGTCGATAATCGTTCTTTGCGACAGCGTCTTAAGTTTATCAATGATCTCTATCGAACACATCAGATTGAAAGAACTAGAATTGAAGTGAGTAAACTTTCTCAGGAGCTTGAGAAGTTTCAAGACAACTTAGTGTATGGTTTAGAATACAATCAACTCTTGAGTGTCGAAACCCAGTTAAACGCCCGTAAGAACTTTTTTGGCGAGCCTCTACATAATATTTCACCTCTTTCTCTTGAGACTTGGCTAAGTGTTTATCAAAGTCAAACGGAAGATAGTATCAGAAGAATTTTTGCTTTAGAGCAAATTATGAACTCTAATCAAAATGTTTTTGAACGCAGGGCCGGACTGCAAAGAGAGCAAGAGAGATTGATGGAGGTGAATGAAAAGCTCATGGTTGAAATGCAAAAAAACTATCGTGAGTTTCCTCGAATGAAAAGCTTGGCCGAAGAAATCAAGGTTGAAACGGAAGCCTATCTTTATTATGTTCAGCAGCTAGAAAATGAAATTTCAGATGAGTCAATTCGAAATGTTCAAAGGCGTAACCGCTTCACTGGAGTGCGCGGGATTGTTTCTACTTTGAGTGCGCTTTCTGCTGTTGTTCCGGTATCACAACCTGCATTCATGGCGGTTGGTGCAGGACTTACAAGTCTTCTAGATACGATTGAGTCAGATTCCTCAAGTGAGAGGTTGTCACATGCGACAAATCTATTGAGAGGTGTAAATGGACTGAGTTTTCACGGCTCATCTGATGAGTGGAATCATATGTGGAATGATTTTAGAGCGAGTCGAATCTCTGATTATGATAGATCTGATCTGATCAAACATGCGAATGAACTGGTTAGAATTACAACACCTTTTGCATCGGAAGCTCGCAATCAATTTCAGAATTGGACTTCAACAAGAGTTGCTCAAGATGAAGTACAGCGTGAAATCGAGGAGATTAAGGCCTCACATCCAGAGTTCCAAAATGCGACATCGAAATTAGAGTCACTTCTAGAAAAGCGATCTCGATTTGATCAAAAACTTCAGCGTACTCTTTCTTCAATACAGGAAAGCAAGACCGAGATCGCGCAAAACTTAATTCATATTGCTAACCTAAATACAGATTTTGCAAACTCTGCGGATCATTTGCCAACGGAGACGGTTTTAACTCTTGAAAGTTTAAAAGCGCATTATGAAAGTCGTCTTGAAAAGCATTTGTATTACCTAAAAAGGGCCTATAATTACAGGTATCTTGAGGCGATGAATGAAAGAGTTGACTTAAATGAACTCTTTGACTTTTTAAGGGAGACTCAAGTTTCAGAAGGAAGAAGTGAGTTTCAAATTATAAATACTGCCCATTCAATCTATATGGATATTATTGCTCAAATTACTGACAAGATGACAATCGATTTTGGAGAAAGAACTCCGGAGTATGTAAGCACTGTGAGGGTTCGTTTGAGTCAGGATGAAGTTCGTATGCTTTCGAAGGGGGAGCAGATTTATATTAACCCTGTGCGAATCGCTGATACTCCTGATTATCAAGAAAACAAAAGAGTAAAGAATATCAGAGTTTCTTATGCCGAGCTAGATATGTACGGACATGGTGTTGCGGATCTTTTGATTGATCACATCGGTCATGGAGTGATTGAAAAGAATGGAAAAGGGTATTTCTTTTCTCATTATCGTAACAATCAACTCTCATGGGGACATAGGTTTGACTCGCGAGGGTTTGTTGATTCTAATAGCATAAGACCTTCTCGTAGAGATTCAGATATTCTCGCTACGATTCTTGGTCAGGATGGAACTCTACCTCGATTACTTTTAGCTCCACCTATGAACTCTGACTTTATTTTTAGTTTAGAGCGAAGCCATGGGGCCAATAACCTTGAGCTTAAAGAAGTCGAAATAGAGATTGATTACTATTATACGCGAAAGTAAGGTTATCCTTTTGACTTAGGCCCTCAACCCTGAGGGCCTTTTTTCTCTTCATTCGGTCATTCCGATACCTCTCCAGTTTTATTTTAAATTTAACGTTATATCAGTAGTATATTTTTGATGAGTCAAGCATTTGATACTCCAGATACTCGTGCCCAGTGGTCCTCAGAGCCAGCCTTCGTCTTTTCTATGACGGCCGCAGCTGTCGGGCTGGGTAATCTTTGGCGCTTTCCCTATATGGTTGGAGAGAATGGTGGTGGGGCCTTCATTTTGGCCTATCTTATATGTCTCCTTGTATTTGGTTTCCCCATTATGCTCCTAGAAGTGGGAACGGGAAGGCTTGCAACAGGCAATACGGTTAAAACTTTTCGAAAGGCCCATCGCAAATTCGGTTCACTATTTGGAAGCTTTGTCGTGCTTTTAACTGTCGCGATCACGAGCTATTACCTTGTCATCACCGGCTGGACTCTCGGTTATGCTGTGTCTGCGGTGAGCTTTGATATTTCAAGCTTTGATGAATTCACCTCTGGATATAATAGTCTCTACTATTTTTTTGCCGTCACTTTTCTTTGTGTCGCGATTCTTATCAGAGGAGTTGAGGCGATAGAGAAAGTTTCAAAATTCTTAATGCCTATCTTACTTTTAATTATTATCGGGCTGGTGATCATTTCATTACAATTGCCCGGCAGAAAGGAAGCCTCCGAGTTTATACTGGCGACAGACTTTTCTCGACTTGCAGATTTTAATATTTGGTTCTTTGCGCTAGGGCAGGCCTTTTTCACTTTGGCCGTGGGACAGGGTTACCTGATTACCTATGGCTCATATATTCCTGAGAAGACAAATATTCCGCGAGCTTGCATGATTGTGACAATAACAGAGACAAGTATTGCTTTCTTGGCCGGCTGGATTATATTTCCAATCGTTTTCACCTATGGCCTCGATCCGGGGGAAGGGAGTGCTCTGGCATTTAACACTCTACCACTTGCTTTTGAACAGATGACTGGTGGGGCATATTTAGCGATTGGTTTTTTTTCTTTGTTTTTTATGGCGGCCTTCAGTTCATGTTTGGCCGGTTTGAAAGTCATTATCGCTGCGATAGAAGAAGAATTTAGATTTTCCCACACTCGTGCAATCCTGATTACTGGGGGGCTAATGATTGTTCTTGGCGTTCCCTCTGCCCTAAGTTTTAGCCCCGTCTCACTTGAAATGATGGGCATGCCTTTTCTCGACTTTGTTGATCAATTTGGCGGAACGAATACGGTTGTCTCTTCAGGCCTTATTGGTGCAGGGATATTTTGCTGGTCTATTCCTCGCAAGAAAATTGATCAAACCCTTGGTGCGCAGTCGCGATTTTGGTCCGGGAAAATTATGTGGGTCGGACGAGCTGCTCCTTTCTTCTTGCTTCTTATCGTATTACTTCGTTTTGTCTAAAGATTGTTTATCTATTAAAGTGTGTAGGGTGTACTTAGGAGTATAAATACGTTTCTGTCGCTACTTTTCATATACCTCTTTACGGTGACCAATTTTTATCACATGTACAGTCACTGTTTGAGCTTGAATAGAGTAGATAATTCTGTAGTCACCAACTCTCAGTTTCATTAGACCCTTGAGATTTCGTCTCAAGGGAAGACCAAATTTTAGCGGCTCTGTCATAAGTTTTTCTTCTATCGCCCTACGAATAATATACTGAATGTCTTTTGATATTGTTTTTAAATCTTTTTTAACAGATTTTTTATAAGTAACTTTCCAAGTCACTTCCAAAATTCCTTATGAGTGATTTCTTTTTCGTTGTCGCGCTCTTCTGCTATTTTTGCAAAGTAGAGATCCTCTTGAAGCTCCAATGCTTCTTTTGTTAGTTCTATGACTATAGAGGATAGAGAGGGAGCTCCGCGTAGCTTTTGTAGCTCTTCAAGTTCATGATAGAGAGAGTCTTCAACTGATAAATTTATTCTTTTTTTGCTGGTTGGCATAATTGTGTCCTCTGTATTTTATGTTACACCAGTGTAACACTTTTTGCAATAGTAAGCCTGAGAGGGTCTACACTTTTTTCCTGTTCCTAAAGGTTCCTTATCTACTAACCGATAAATATCTGTATTTACGAAAATAGTAAAAAAAAGGAGTGTCCAATGAAATGGTGGGTGCTTTGGATCAGCCTATTAATAGGGGCGAACGTATACGCTTCCAAGATGACAGAGAATGGTGATTGCATTAATTGCGCAGGTGAGCTGCCTTCAGCTGTTCGCGGTGGATATAGCTATACTCAGATTGAGGTTGCCAGCATATGTACTGCTTTTACTCGTATGGGAGGTTTTAATACTGGAGAGATATTAGGTGCAGAAATTTTTGGGAGTATTGAAAACTTCTGGGAAAATGTTCATCGTTTTGAGTGTCCACCACATTATCCTAATCCTGTTTTTATCCAATTTGAGCGACATTTGCCAGCCCGTAGAGAAACGCTTGATCTCTTGACGAGACTTGAAGGGGTGAGTGAAGAAAATCGACTTAAAGTTTTAAACCGACCAAGAGGTGGAATGAGACAAGAAACTATTTTAGATAGCGTTGAAAGAACTCAAAGATTAGCACAAAATGGAAATAGGGCCAGTGAGAGCTTTTTGAGAATTATGGATAGATATATTAAAAGATTGAGAGCTATGGGAGCGAAGAGACTTTCTGAGCTTGATCAGTAAAGGTGTTTTTTTTGAAAAGCTTTACTTACATAATATTTTTTTATGCTTTTATTTGGTCGTATGTTTATGCTGATTCTCGGCAGCGCGTTGATTGTTTTGTATTTGATGGAATGCCTTTGTCAGACTCCTTGTATAAAGAACTAATGAGTTTGGGGTGCACTGATTGTCAGTGTTTTGTGAATAGCTTTTTAGATGAGGATATTTTATCGTTAGATGAAAGGAAGCGCTCAGAGCTTAAAAATCAATTGATCATAAATTTCAAAGAGTTTGGTATTCCTAGTTTTTTAAATGATCTCAGAATGACTAATTATACTTCTAGCTCTTGTAGTTTGGATCAAGCGAATGAGCTTTCTTGTCAGTCAGACGAACTTCGAGATGTTTTAAATTATAGTGTTGACTTTTTTCTTAACCGCCAGGAAGGAAGTTCTTGTTTCCCACCTAGTGTTATTGAACGATATTCTTTCTATGAGCAGCTTGAAAGAGATATAGTGAATAGTCCAGAGGGACTAACCTTTATTGCCGACTTATTTCACACAACTTACGGTAATTCAGAATCGCGATTAGATATTCCCTCTAATCTTGAGGAACTTATTTCAATTGGAGATAATGCTCAAGCTCTTGATATGTATTGCCAAGATTTTTTCCAGACAATGGATAAGGTTTTTTGTAAAAACCCTAAAACTGCTCTTCTTGATGATGATGTGTTCGAGCTAGATGCTGTTAAGCTTGAAAACTCTGATATTGAAGCGAATTCTCTTAAGTGCTTGGAGCGTGAATGTGATACTTTAACTCAAGTTGTTTGTGATGACTTATTTGATAGTTATGACCCATCAGTTTTAATTTCAAGTTTTTTTCCAGCAATTCTTACAAGTCGAGATAATGCTGATAACAATAGTTATACTTTTGAACCTTTTTGTCCACTTTTTCAATGCGAAACACTTGAAAGCGCAACGGCAAAAATCTATGGAGGCCAAGACTCCTGTACTCCCGCTCAAGAATCTAGATCATTTGGTCAAATCATCGCGGAGCTAGGATGTAATAGTAGCATGCCTCATGAAATATGTTTTGAGTGGCCATTGAGTGAACTGATTCTTCATTATAATCCTGCTGACGAAATGCGTTCGCTTTCTCCTGAGCTTTTAGCACAGGCAAATGATCCCGAAGTAACGATCGAGCAAAAAAGACAAGTTCTTTTGGCCAACGGCTTTTCTCAAGCAGACCTGAATTTTTTAGGTGAAGTGGGAATTTCAAGAGTTTTTGGTCAAGAAGTTAAGCTTTCAACACCCGAGCTGACTCAAGAACAAAAGCGTTTTGACCAAGTGGGAAGGAAGGTCGCCCAAGAAAGACAAGAGAGAATTCAGCGTGAGCGTAGAGAGCTTATAAGTAGCGAGTTTGAGGCAACGAGAGATGATCGTGCTAAAAAACGCCAGGATGTTGTGGCCC
>SKIL01000267.1 GCA_007116425.1 Bacteriovoracaceae bacterium
AAAAGCCAGGAATCATCATTCATACCCCTTCATTTAACTTTAATCGAGCATTCTTTGAAGGTTTTCTATCTTATCGAGTTAACCAAGAGCTCAAAACTATAAAAGACTTACCTATTAAGCCGGAAATATTAAGCTACCTTTCCCACTTTGATGAGAATTCAACATTGAGAGAAGTTACAGAGGAAACTCGTAGAAAAGATCAGATTAACGAATTGGACCAATTATTGTTGGCCCTCCAGTCATTTCGAAAAAAAGAGAGTAAAGATCCAAATCTTTGTTCTTAAGGAGAAATACACATGAAAACGTCCCTGATTATCAACTTCAGAAGAATTGGAGATATCATCTCTAACTCACATCTTATCAGTGAGCTAAAAGAGGAAGGGCATAAAGTTTCAATACTCATCTATAAGGAGTTCGAAGCTGCGGCTCAAGTTCTTGAGGGAGTTGATAACATTTTTACGATAGATCGAAAAAAAATTGAAACATATGTTAAGTCAGAGCTATTTCACGATGCGATGGCCCTAGATACACTGTATAGGGAACTCTCACCTTGTTTAGAAAAAACCTGGGACCAGGTGATTAACATATCAAATGATACTCTTGGAACAAGAGTCGCTTCATTTATTGGAGAAAGAAATAGGGTAACTCCAAAAGGCTTATCATTTAAATCAAATCAACTAATGATGCACTCATCTCCATGGTCTGTTGTTTATAATGATATCATTCCAAAGGAAATTAATAGCCCTGTCCACTTTCAAGATATTTATCATCAAATTGCACTCAACCGAATATATACACCATCTCTTGCTCCTAAATTAAAGATTTCTCAACGATATGAACAACAAACAATTGAGAGCTTTAAAAATATCAGAGAGAACTACGGAAAAACTGAAATTGGAAGGATTGTTGGAATTCAGGCCAAAACGTCTAACGAAGAAAAAGACATTCCATTCAGCACAATTGTTGAAACGATTGAGCTTATAAAACAAGAAAAGCCTGACTGGATTCCACTTATTATTCTGGCACCAAATGACAAAGAAAGAGAGCTTGCAAATAGGTTGAATCTTAAATTCAACAACTCACTTGTTAGTGTCGAAGCAAATCTAACAGCTCTACCTTCTGTAGTTAAAAACTTAGATACACTCATTACTCCCGACACTGCGATAAAGCACTTTGCGGATGTATTCAATGTTCCGACTTTAGAAATCTCGCTAGGTAAGTCTCCGCTTTTTAAACAAGCAAGTATAGGATTAAAGTCAGCGATACTTACACAAAGAATTGATCACCGCCAAGAAAGACCGGGCAAAGACCGCCATCTCCTAGAAGCACGCGACATAGTTAATGCTGTCAACTATATCATGACAAATTCAAATATACCGACACTTAGTAAGGGGAAGACGCTCTACCGCTTAATTCACGATAGCTTCGGCATGCGATATGTTGCAGTAGCGGGAGATATCAGTGTTGAAAAAGAAGTTTATAGAGTTTTATCGCGAGACTATATCGCTCGTCTTCTAGGTAACCCTAGTGGCGTTGCAGAAAGCTTTATTGGCTTCAAAGAACTCTATGGGGAAGAACTTAGAAACTACCTTGAAAAAGAAAAGACCGAAATTACTCAGTCGATGAAGTCTTTACTTGCAACTCTTAGATCTATTGCCAAGGCCAAAGAGCCTGGAGCAAGTTCAAGATCACTCATAGGTCACCTTGATCATCTATTTGAACTCTCTGAAGAATCGAATCTCTCTGCAATTTGTTTAAAGTTTTTCAGAGTCCGTATTGAGAACTTAGAGCCAAACACTAGCAAGACAGAAAACTTAAAGTGTTTTGAGGATGAGTTATTTAATCTCAAAGATGATATGCAGGTACTTTTAAAAGTTATTCATGATTTTGAAAAGCACTGTACTCAGAAAGAGTCCAACTTTGATGTCAGATTAAGAAACAAGCAAAACACAACAGTCTAGTTGTCTAGGAAGGACAAATGCTAAAGACAGTAGAAGAAATACAGCAGGCCATAAATGACATTGATCAAAAAATGAAATCCTCAGAAGGTTTAGCTGAGAAAGATCACATCATCTTATTGTTGGCCTCACTCATGGAAGAGGAAAGTCATGGCAGCCCAAGAGAAGTCAGATAAAATATTGAGTGCAAACAATAAAAAAACGATTGCGCTAATTCAACTTACACGAATTGGAGATCTTGTTCAGACTCTAATTGCCTGTAAACCACTGCGAGAGCAACACCCAGATGTTCGCCTTATTTTAATTGCTCGCCCTCAATTTTACTCTGGAATAAAATTCTTACTAGATGAAGTCTTTGATGAAATATACTCCTTTGATCCAAAGGTCTTAATTCAAGATAATCTTGATCGCTCTAAAGAAGAAGTTAAAAGATTGGTTTCAAGGCTCAGTGTTGAAAATATTAGCGCGCTGATAAACTGCACATACTCCAGGCCTTCTGCATACTTGTGCCAACTTATTAAGGCCGATCACAAACTTGGCCCATGGTATGATGAGCACAACAACTTGCGCATAAATGATCCATGGTCACAATTTGTTTACTCCAATGTTCTAGAGACAACCTTAAATCCTTTTAACCTAGTTGATCTATTTAAAAAAATAATTGGTATCCGTGCCGAAGAAAAATCACAAGTAACGAAAGAACCACCTCATAATTCTCGGGCACACAAGATTACAATTCATCCATTTGCTTCTGCATCTCGCAAGCAGTGGAAGCCTTCAAAGTGGTCAGAGATTATCTACAAAACACTTAAAGATAACCCACAAGTAACAATAACGGTTCTTGGCAGCGAAAAAGAGAAAGCGCTAGCAGACGAGATGATTAGCAAGCCGACTTTAAAAAATCTTAAGCATAGGATTATTTCAAAAGTCGGGAAGACCAGTATTCAAGATGTATATAAACTACTTAAAGCATCAGATCTTTTTATTGGTCACGATTCTCTCATTGGCCATCTTGCCGCTCTAGCAGGAGTGCAAACTCTCACGGTTTCGCTTGGGAGTGTACGACCGACAGAAACAACACCCTACCATGCAAACGCTTACCTTTTATCACCAAGAACAAAGTGCTTCCCATGCAAGCCAAACGACCACTGTGATTACTTCCAATGTCACTCTGATATAAGCTATCAGGCCACATCAGCATGTATTAATCAGCTTATAACTACAAGAGAAATTTCTGGTGACGCTCTTGAGAAAAATAATTCCAGCTTTTTAATTGGGGCGGTTGATATTTATAAGTCAGAGTTAAATTCTGAATCTGGCTTTTCACTTATAAAAATAAGTACATCCCCCGTTAGTTTGGCAGATATCTATCGTAAGTATTATCGTATTGCATGGTCGTTTATTTTAGATAAAAAAGATCTTTGTACTGATTTTCCTGAGCTATCCAGCTCAACACATAAAGAGCTTTATGCCTCACTTGAAAACATACAGCAACTATATGAGCTCAACGAATTTGGTAAAAAGTATAGCCGCTATATTCTTGAAGAAATATCATCTGAAGCTCCAAAAATATCCAAAATAAAAGAGTTCTCACACAAAATTGATGAGATTGATCGCCTTGCAGAGCTCTTATCTGGTGCAAATCCTTATCTAGGTCCGATTGTTAATTTTTACTCTGTGAAAAAGGGTAACCTCAAGGGCGATAATATCGTACAACTTGCAGAGAATTCGTATTTAACTTATCAAGAAGCATCTAACTTCTGTAGCGTGCTGCATGAATTTATTGAAAAGAATATTCTTCAATTCAAACGTTCTGACGATACGGCCACCAAACCAAAAAGCATTTAATTGAGGTACGAAATGACAGATTTCTATATAAATGACAATAAAATCGAACTAAGGGCAAAAAAAGGTCAAAGACTTGCAGATATCATGGAAGAAGTTTTAAATAATTTCATTACCAAAGAGCAGGTTATTATGTCTATTGATATAAATGATGGTCAATTTGTTGACGAGTTATTTAACTCTGAGCAAATGAACAAAGATGTAAACGATCTTAAAAAGGTAAAGTTCACAACACAATCAACACTCGACTTGGCCAAAGACTCACTACTTTCATGTAATATGTATATTGATCACATCACAGAAAGAATTCGTATTACAGTTGATTCATTTAAAAGTAATAAAATGGATGAAGCAAATCATTTTTTTGCAGAAGTCATTGAGACCGTTGATCTCTTTATCGAGCTTATAGCAAAGATTCAGCAGACACTAGAAAGTGAGTGGCCGAATCGTAATTTATCAAATTCCTCTCAAAAAGAGCTCGAAATAGACCTTTTAAATATCTTTAAATCTCTGATTCCAGCAAGAGAAAACAACGATATTATCATGCTTTGTGACTTGCTCGAATACGAGTTGCTCGATAATCTAAAGCAATGGAAGCAAAGAGTCATACCAGAGATCAAAAACAGGTACCTAGATATAAAGTCCACCTCGACCTAGACCCCACTTTACCTAGTCGGTTTAATGATTCTGTTGAGTCACTAAAAAAGCTTGTGTCATTTACCGACTCTAAAAGTGATGCGACCTATATTCTTTCAATAAGTCCAACATCTATTATTTTTGACAAGGTCAGTGATCAACTCAACTTTAAAAATATCAAACTTCCTCTCACAACTAGTAATATTAAAAATTTGGCATACCTCTTAACTTGCAATTCATCTTCTCCCAGGTCGACAACAACAGAGTTAAAAGCAAAATATCAAAAGGCGAGAAAGAAGCTAATTGGTCATCAAAAGAAACACTTAAGTGCAACTAATGATTTTGTGGAAGTTCAAAATAAGTATAAAGCCTATCAAGAAGTAGAAAACCTATATACTCAACTTGATACCATCAAAAATCTTCCAATACTGCTGAACAATCTTAATGCTTTAAAAGACTATAATGGAATTCAAATTATAATTCACGAAAAGGGCCTTACAACTGCACGAAGCTTGTCTCTGCTAAGAGAGAATGAAGTATCCGAAAGTTTTATTTCAGTTCAAAAATTTAATTCAATCTTTAGTCTTATAAAAAAAAGTAAGCACCGACTCTTTGATCAATCACAAATTCTAAGAGATGAAATTGGTGTTGTTGGAACTTTCCTCGCAAAAGAGTTTGAGCTACAAAAACATTCAATTATACTCATTGCTTCTCGAAATGATTTTCTTCCGGCCACAAAAGAAGAATTTGATAGTTTTTTCAGCACAACTCAATCACTGGCTTCAGTATTTGAGTATCTACTTTTACGAGATCACCTTAATTTAAAAAATAAAAAAATTAATTTTGCTCTAGAGAATTTCCCTTTTCCACTTAGAATAGAGGAACAACAAAATAATAATATTCTTTTCGAAAACAAAGAAAGTCAGCGCTTACAAAGTGCCGATCACCCAAGCCTAGAGACAAAAACAATAAACCTTTATAACGACTACGATTTAATCATTGAAAATCCGCAGGATTTTAACTTAAACACTGACCTTTTCCATCATCAGCGCATTTCTCTTTTAGGGGAACTCCTAAATACTCTCCAGCATGAGCTGAGCAACCCCTTATTTGGGTTAAAACTAGCATCTGACATTTTGAGAAGTGAACCTCTGGACGATGAAAATAAAGATCTTGCCAATCAGATTGCGACAAACGTAAATCGCTGTCAGGTTATTATAAAAAACTTTTCAAATCTTTATAAAGAAGATGACTCCAGTGAAAACACTTCACTTAGAGAAATTATTGATGAGACAATCATTCTCACGAAAAGTGAAAGTCGGGACATAAAAAAAATTGTCAACTACTCAAGCCAGGAAGTGGAAGAATATTTAATTAATATTAATAAAACCTGGTTCACTCAGATCTTCTTTAATATACTTATAAACTGCTCGCAGGCCATCAAATCAAAACAAGATGTTTCACATCAGGAATATATTAAAATCGATGTTTACTTAGACAATAATTTCGTTAATTTTGATGTTTATGATAGTGGTCCTGGAGTTCCGAGAGATATCGAAAATAGGTTATTTGATCCATTTTTCACAACAAAACAAAAGGGAACGGGCCTAGGACTTTCAATATGTAAAAGCTTGGCAAAAAAAATGAATGGAGATATTTCTTTTGAGCGCCAAGGAGATATCTCTTACTTTAAGATTAAACTTCCTATCACCACAAAAGAGACAATTGACCATGACGCTAAAAAAAATACTATTAATTGAAGATGAGCCTCTTATTCAGACTTCACTTAAACGCCTTTTGGAAAAAAGAGGTGCGGAAGTTTATGTTGAAAGTTCAGGAAATCAGGCGATTAAACTCATTAAAAGTAGCGATTTCGATAGAATTATTTGTGACTTAATGCTTCAAGATATCTCTGGCTTTGATATTTTAGAAGAAGCAAAGCAACGGTATTCAACAGGTGAAATTAGAGATAAATTTGTTATTATTACGGCCTATAGCTCTGCCCAAGTCTTAGAAAAGGCCGCCGGTTACAATTGCCAAGTAATTAGTAAGCCATTTGATGATCTAAATCGAGTGCTCGATATTTTTATGCAAGAAGAAGGTAGCAACTAGTATGAATATAGGAATAGTCTTAAAGCCTCAAAAAGTTCGTGATTTTAACACCTTACTGCCTAACTTGATTCAATGGCTACAAAGAAGAAAGCATCGGGCCGTGTTTTATGAGCAAGAAAAGGAGCGACTTTCTAAAATACTCAAACCTACAATTATTAAGGCGGTAGACCTTTTAGATCACAAATCGTTTTTCAATAATTCCGAGCTCATTCTCTCTCTTGGAGGTGATGGCACACTCATTGGTGTTTGTCGCCAACTCAGAAAGAAAGATGCTCCGGTTCTTGGAGTTAATATGGGTAAACTCGGTTTTATTACTCAATTTAATAAATCTGAATTTTTTGATGCACTAGAACTCGCCATCAACAAAAAACTAAAGCCTATTTCTCTCCAGTTGTACAACGCTACTGTTTATAGAAAGAATAAGAAAGTTTTTCAATCTAACTTTGTTAACGACGCTGTCCTAAACAGACACCAAATTTCAAGGATCTTTTCACTCAAAGTCGAGACAAAGAATGAACCTATTTTTGAAATATCTGGTGATGGGCTAATCATTACTAGTCCGATTGGTTCTACGGCCTATTCGCTTGCTGCTGGAGGTCCAATTATTGAGCCAAAAGTAAAGGCCTTGGGGCTTACTCCAATTTGTCCACACGGACTGACTCATAGACCACTTGTTATTGATGACTCCGAGGTCATTAAAGTTGATATTCATTTTGATAATGCTCCGGTATCAATCACCCTAGATGGTCAAGAATCGTTTGACTGCATAGAGGGTGATTCGATACAAATTAAAAAGAAGCTTGGTCACAATATTAAATTATTACAAAACCCAGATAGAACTTATTTTCAAACACTTAGAGATAAATTCACCTACGGAAAGAGGTAGCGACAATGAATAAGAAGTCCTCAAAAAAAAATAGATTAATCTTAACTCAATTGAGATTACAAAACTTTGCGACCTTTATTCAAGAAGAGGTGAGCTTCTCTCCTGATTTTAACGTTATCGTAGGGGAGACCGGCTCAGGAAAAAGTTTAATCTTAGATGCATTGGAATTGATCTTCGGGGCTCGTGCAGATAAGAAATCTATTCGCAAAGGAGCTGAGTTTGCTTCAATTGAGGCGGTCTTCAAATCAGACGACCCAGACATTAAACAACACTTAAACGAT
>SKIL01000021.1 GCA_007116425.1 Bacteriovoracaceae bacterium
GTCTATATATACAATGAGAAAAACCAAGTTGTTTTTGTACTTTTTTGCCACATTCCTCAATGCGATTATCACCTGAGCGTAAATACCCTCTTTCAACCTCTGTCAGATCATTATAGTCGGTAGGGATTTGAATATAGAGTCTACCTCTATAGGCATTGAGTCTCACAGGATCATTAGACTTTAGACCTGAAGTTCTGTGGATCGCATTATTATTTTTTAGGAGTTGAAATAAAATGTGACCATTGATCACTTTTCCATCAATTTGATCTTTAAGCATAACTACTTCTTTTGAGTTATAGTCTCTTGCTCTAAGACCAGCATAAGTTCTGTTTTCTACAGTTGAATTTATACGTACATGGGTTGAGTTCGTTCGGTGTCTAGTTCTAAATTCAACAACTCGAGTTTCTTCACCAAGGTCGTTCTCCCTTCTCTCAAGAACACCATAATTTGAAAGTGGGTATTGAAAGATAGGAGTTTGATGTCCTCGCCGAATCATTTCGAGGTGGCCAGACAGGTTCCCATTTGCTTCTTTATAACCAACGAGATAGTTTTCAGTTAGTTTGAAGCTGATTTTAAATTGCTCTCGAGGGCCGTTGGCCTCAAGCTCTAGTCCTTCTACAAATGGCTTGAGTCGCTCGTCACCGCTGATAAATCTAACAGGATAGAGTTCTTTCTCATTGAGAGCAAATGCCTGCGAGAGAACTTCGACAGTATTAATAGAAAGAGTTCCTCGACCGCTTTTGTCCTGACTAAATGTCTCGACAATCACACTTCCTTCAAACTGTGAAATTTCGAACACATTTTTTTGTAGGTCATCTGACAAATACTCTGGTAGTTCTTTGGCACAACCTATAAATAGGATGAGTCCAAAAAGACCTAAGTAAACTTTTAGACAATTTCTCATTTTTTGAGTCATTAACTCTCTCCTCAAATTCTTATGGCCAGAGAAACAAATGCGATTGAATCTCTGAGATTAAAAAATACTAATTCGTTATCAATTCCATTGGCCTTGAGTGGATTCCCTTGAGTTGAGTGACCCATCTCAAGAGATGTTTTTTGCCCGAGTTGAAATCCTAGCGAGCTTAAAAAACCGTAACTGTCCCGCGAGTTACCGGCATAGGTGAAGCTTCTGGCATAAGAGGCACTTAGGCCAAAGTAGATTCTTTCTGTGATGGCGTAGCTGGCACGAAGCCTTTGTCCAAAGGAGTAACGAGTATTTGAGCTGCCGTTAAGGGCGACTTCATGTTGGTGAAAGTACATACTCGCAGATGGCCGATAGCTCAGAGTTAGTCCTGCCACTCCGTATCGATCCATGCGCAAACTAAAAAGAGGGGCCGCGATGAGACCCGTATACATTCTTCTGTAATCTTTATTATTTTCACTCATGGGAATAATACCAGTGAGTGTTCCACTTACGTTTATTCGTCCCATAGTTCCCAGGCCTCTGTAGAGACCAAGGCTGGCGTCGCCCCAATACCATTTTCTTTCACCACGATAATCTTGAAAGCCACTAGTGCTAGCGATGACCGAAAAACCATCAAAACTGTAAACACCTGTGATTCCGTAATCACTGCCAAAAGTCTTATCGATTGAGTCAAATCGGTGAAAACTTGAGACGGCCGAGGTTGATAATGTAACTGAATATGGCCTCACTCTTTGATTCGACTGTGACTGTGAGGCCGTCATTTGCTCCTCTTCATCTGTGAGCAGTTGGGCACTAGCGGTGTCACAAAGAGATACAGCTGTCAGCGAAATGATACCAATGAACTTAGAGGACCTTTTAAAAAGGTCTTTCAAATAATGTAATTTTAGATACTTACTATCTAAGTTGATTGTCATATAAGAACCTTCTGTTCTGTTTTGCTTTCAGCTCAGTTAAAAGTGCAATTTACTTGCCAGAAATACTCTGGAATAAACTTTGATGGGATTGTATAGTGTAATGCGTTGCGGTGCGAAAATTTTTCGATCCATTATATTTTTTACACGAATGGTAAACATAAATTATTGTTTGAGGGCCAAGTTTGGAAGGTTTATTGAAAACTCAGCAAGCCCTACAGTTAGATGTTTATCGCCAAAACTTCTTGCCCCACTTAAAGAGAACTGCGAGAAGTTATTGATTTGGTAATTGGCCTTTAAAGCAATATGGTGAGTTTTATGCTGTTCTGTCTTTTGAGAGCTTTCCTGTTGAAGGTATCCATATGATGGAGAAATGGACCAGTTATTATCCATTTTATAAGTTAAGCGTGTAGAGTAAAGAGAGTCCCTGTGCTTTCTCCCGCCAGTGAAGGTTCCAAGTCCACCAACTCGAATGGCCTGAATGAGTGACTGGTTGTGTTCAGGGTTTGAGTTAATATGCGGTAAGTAAGTATCGTAACCGGTCGAAAGGTAACCACCGTTAAAAACTTGAAGTGTTTGCGCTTCAAGCTTCATCATTTTATTAATACTTGCTTCAACTCCAAAAACGGCAGCAGTGTGAGACTTTGGAAACCAAGAATTATCACTTCCTTGACCTAACCAGTTGACGAGCAAGTTGAACTGTAGGTTTCGATAGCGATACTTTATATAAGGTGAAAAATTAAAAACATCTTCAAGTACATAGCTACCATCACTATTTTGCCAATAGGCGGCCAATAATCCCAGCTCATAGCTTTGGGTAAATCTCATTGTGAGAATCGCGAACATGTCTCCGTCATCTCTTGAGCTTTGATAGTCTCCGCTATAGCGTTTATCGTAAACACCAATAAAGAAGTTTTGACCAGACCTACGCATAAACATCAAGCGGTCTCTTCTGTCATCACAGGTTGTGAGGCAGTTGGCCCAATTCGCCATTTGTCTTCCCGCGCGAAAAGTAAATTGTTTATTTAGGTCGACATATTCAAGATATCCATAATCAAGTCTGGCCGTATTTCCACCACCGCCATCATCATTTGATCCACTTATGCCGGTATTATTCAGAGGTCTGTCTCCATCCCAATGATCACCACTAAGTGTTAGCCTAGACTTTATGGATACAGAATGATCTTCCTCTAAATGGGTAATATCCATTCCGATTCTTAATTGTTGGGCCTGGGCACTTTGTGTGACTTTCTTCGAACTATTCGAAATTTTATCAACTGTATAGAACCGAACATAGGCATCTGAGCTAAGATTTACAGAAGTGTTTGAGTGAGCGGGCGTAAAGCTTATTAAACAAACGCATAGGCCTGTACTCAAAGTTTTGATATATTTTTTCATTTATGATGACTTTGTTTGGGCCCTAACGAGGTCTGATTGGAGTAAAGTCTCAAAGCCAATTCTATTTTCTTCCCAAATTGACTTTAGGTCATTGTTATCGTCAATAACTGGGAACTCAAAAGTTAATACCGGAGACTGGTATTTTTCTGGCCCATAATCGCCGAGTGATCCAGGCGTTGGATGGCCTTCAATATCTGCCACAACAGGGTAAGAGTTATAAAGATTGAGAAGATCTGCTACGTCTTTGCAATCACCATTATAGTTAATCATAGGCTTCCATGAATGAAGAGTGATGATTAAGTGAGGTGGAAATTTTTGAAAGAGCTTGTCGAGAAATTGATTCTCTGGTTCGCTCAAGGGTGCTTGACCTGGGTTGTAGCGATCACTTCTTTGTTCGGAAACCCATGACTTTGCCGGTAAATTGCGGTTTAGATCAACTCCATGAGAATTTGTTCGGCTGCCACTTCTATAACCATCGGGGTTAAGAACAGGGATAACAATTGTTGGAAAATCGAGGTCGTCTTGTTGCTTTAGCCACTCAAACATCTGCTGAAGCGCGTAAACGCCTTCAACTTCATCGCCGTGAACACCGGCCATGAGGTAGAGGTAGCGGGGACCTTTTAGCTCTGATCTGAAAGCTTTAATCTCGTCTCCCTCAACACTTTTTCCCGATTTTAATTCAACGAAGTTCAAACTGCCCTCACTTTTACTGATTTGCTCTCGGCCATTTTCTGACTGGCCATCTTAGTCTCGAAGGCAGGCTTTTTCAAGCGGTTTCATGGAATGATTATTGGCCTAAACGCCTTAAATGAGGTTAGAATTTTGACTTCTGTTTATTCAATAATGAGTCAGTGCAATATTACAAGGGATATCAATTTGGACCGCGAATTTAGTACTCAGTTAAAGGCCTTTAAGTTTGGTGTTAGTGAAGTTACCCCCGGGCCAGAGTTTGAAAAAATGCTTAAGCATTCACTGGATAATAATAAGCCGTTGCGAGTAAAGTGTGGAATTGACCCAACTGCCTCAGATGTTCACCTTGGGCATTTGGTTCCTTATCGCAAAATGCGACAGTTTCAAGATCTCGGACATACTGGCGTTGTGATTGTTGGTGACTATACTGCAAGTATTGGTGACCCGACAGGAAAGATTGAGTCGCGACCGGCCTTAGATCCTGAAGTCATTAAGAAAAATACAGAAAAGTATATGGAGCAACTTTTTACTGTATTAGATCCAGATAAAACCGAAATTCGCTATCAGAGTGAATGGTTTAAGGATATAGGCTTGGTTGATGTTTTGAAGTGGGCCTCTCAAACCACTGTAGCAAAACTTTTGAGTCACGATACTTTTGCCAATCGACTAGAACAAGGGAATGCTCTTAGTCTTCATGAGCTATTTTATCCAATGCTTCAGGGAATTGATTCTGTTTTTATTAAGGCCGATGTCGAGTTGGGTGGGAGTGACCAAAAGTTTAATGTTTTGATGGGACGAGACTATCAAAGAAACGCTGGACTCAGGCCTCAGGTTGCGATTTTACTTCCTATTATTACTGGTACCTGTGGTACTCAAAAAATGAGTAAGTCTTTAGGCAATTATATTGGCATTCTTGATCGTCCCTTTGATAAATTTGGGAAAACCATGAGCATTCCCGATGAGATCATGCTCGAGTGGTATAAGTATCTCACAGGTCTGTCTGAAGAAGAGTACTTATCTGTCAAAGTTGCAATTGAAAATGGGAAAATCCATCCTAATGATGCAAAAAAAGCATTGGCCCAAAAAATTGTTAGCTTTTTTCATGGAGAGGCGGAAGGAGTTAGTTGTCGCGATCAATTCGAGACCGTTTTTAAGAAAAAACTTGTCCCAGATCAACTCGATGAATATGCCGATTGGAGAGGTAAGGCCTTATTAGATATTTTGGCCGAAACAAAACTTGTTCCTTCAAAAAAAGAAGGGCGTAGAATGATTGGCCAAAATGCTGTCGGAATCGCAGAAGGTGAAAAGTTGGTTGATCCCGCAATGGTTTTAGATGAGTCGTTTAAGGGACAAGTTCTTAAGGTCGGAAAAAGAAAATTCTTAAAACTCACCTAAGAGTCCATAGGTAAATTTATGAAAAAAAAGAGTAACGAACATAAAAAGTGGTTAAACCAACTCAATTGCTTAAAGGATCTCTTTAGTGGTTCTAACCTCTTAGATTCAGAAGTCGTAGAGTCGTTAAATACACTTCAAGAAACTCTTGATGACGTGGATTGGACTGAGTCTTCTAAGACAAAAACAGAAGTAACAGCGCAGATTCCTAATGAAAATAAGTATGGGTTTTTCGAGGTTCCGGAACTTTTAAAAAAATCGAAGGATGGAGGGTACGCTCTTTATTCAGATGGCGCTTGTCGCGGCAATCCTGGTCCAGGTGCCTGGGGTTGTCTAGCACAAAACCAAAATGGAGATGTACTTTTTGAGTTGGCCGCTGCCGAGGCCAATACAACCAATAATCGAATGGAGATTAAAGGAGCGATTGAAGTTCTCAATGGAATTCGAGATATTTTAGAAGCTAATGGTGAGAAGTTTTCAAAACCTCTCTTTTTTTATTGTGATTCGCGATATGTTGTTGATGGCCTAGAAAAATGGATTCCTGGCTGGAAAAGGCGTTCTTGGAAAAAATCAGATAATAAACCGCCTGAAAATTTAGAATTGTGGCAAGAGCTTGATGAGGTCGCTGCTTCACTACCGGGGCTAAAGTCAGTTTGGGTTAAGGCCCATGCTGGACATCCTCAAAATGAAAGGTGTGACGAGCTGGCAAATCAAGCGCTAGATCAAGCTTTGGAAATGGGTGAAATTTAATATAAAGGATAAATTTTTCATGAAAATTCTAAAAGAATTTCTTGTCTTAGCTCTTGCTGTCGTTTTGCTGAGTTCGTGTGCATCAGGGATTGGCGCGGGGATTCGCCCGCTATCTTACCAACATCAAACTCACCCCTTAAACAATGATCAGCTTTATATGGTTGGGGCCACACTATGGTATCAACGCGCTGCCGAGGTTAAGGCCCTAAGCTATCAAGCGTTTAATTTGGCGCAGATTCAATTAGATCTGGATCTTCAGTTTGCTCAGGCCACTAAAAAACCACGGGCCATTATTGTCGATATTGATGAAACAATTTTAGACAATAGTCCCTATCAGGCAAGAGTGATTCTCAATGGTAAGGGTTTCGATGATCAAAGCTGGGAAGAATGGGTAGAAGAAGCTCAGGCCTCTCCTTTACCCGGTTCTGTCGAGTTTATGAACTATGCTCACGATAGGGGAGTTGAGCTTTTTTATATTACTAATCGATTCGAATCGGGCCGCCAGGCAACGCTAAAAAATCTTAGACAATGGGGCTTTCCCATAAAAGATGACAATTTGTTGATGCGTATCGATGAGTCCAGTAAGACCCAGAGAAGAGATATAGTTATGAGTGAATATCGAGTTGTCCTTCTGATAGGAGATCAATTAGAAGACTTTTCTCACCGCTATGATGACCTCAGTTTAGATGAGAGAGAAGAGGTTACAGAGTTATATCGTGATGAGTTCGGGCACCGCTTTATTGTGCTACCGAATCCAATGTATGGCCTCTGGGAAAGACTGTTAGAGTCTGAAGTGCAAAATTTATTTGAAGAGGAAATCCATAATTTAGATATCTGGTCACACTCACTGATTCCTGATGCAATTTAGTTGAGTATTTTTATTGAAAAGACTTTTTTTCATTATGTTGCCATATTTTATGTCTAGGTGTAGCCTTTTTTTATACTTTTATTAATTGATATTAGTCCGCAACAAGGATGTAGAGATGTTCGGAAAAAAAGTTTTTATTTTAATAGGCCTTCTGGCTTCTTTTTCTATGGTTGGTTGTCAACAGACGAGTGAATTTACTCCGCAAAGTGAAGAAGACAAAGTTTTGTATTCTTTTGGGGCCATTTTTGGCCAAAGGTTGGAGCAATTAGAGCTTACAGATGCTGAGGCAGATATGCTACTTCAAGGTATTCGCGATCAGGTTACAAGTAGAGAGCTTAAAGTTAATCCTGATGATTACCAAATGAAAATCGCAGAGGTTCTTCAAGGGAGAGTTGAAGGACGAGCTCAGGCAGAAAAGCAAAAAGGATCAGAGTATCTTAATAACTTTGTTTCTGCTCAAGGTGGAGAGAGAACAGAATCAGGGCTTGCTTATAAAATTCACGAGGCGGGTGAAGGACAAAGGCCGACTCCTTCAGATATCGTAGAGGTTAGTTACGAGGGGCGATTAATTGATGGAACTGTTTTTGATGCATCTGAGTCACCTGTAACTTTTCCTCTTAATCGAGTTGTTGCAGGATGGACCGAAGGTCTTCAAAAAATTGCTCCTGGTGGAAAAATGACTCTGGTTATTCCTTCAGACCTTGCTTACGGTGACGGTGGATTTCCACCTCAAATTCCTGGTGGAGCGACTCTCGTTTTTGATGTTGAGCTACACAGTGTA
>SKIL01000132.1 GCA_007116425.1 Bacteriovoracaceae bacterium
AGTCTTCCTATAAAAATGGTTCTTCGATGGCTATTTAATATGAAGTACATCATTTCATTACCAGAAATTGAGTTGAACTTTTAATTTTAAGTTGAGCGCTAAGAGGTAGATCAATGTCTAAAAAAATAGAGCCAGGCATGGCTTATAATATGAACACTTTGAGTAAGGTCTTTGCCTTTTTGTCTGTGATTTTTTTGATTACAGTCTTATGGGTATTCCTTGATGATTATTTGCGTCCTTGGAAGGCGATTCAGGTTGAGGCGATACAGATTGAGAGACAAAAAGTTTCTCAAAGGTTGGCCGCTGCTGAAGCTGAAATTGACGAGGAGGAACTAGCAGAGCTTTATGAAAAGCTTGAGGCTGCTAGAGAGATCTTTAAGGATCGGGAAGAAGCGATTGCTGAGGTTGAGAGAGAGCTTCAGGATGCGGCCCGAAGGCATAAAGCTGAAACTATTCGAAGTGGTACTTTGAATAGTGAGGTTTCAGCACTTAATTATCAGTATCTTCAAGCAAAAAGTCGTGGAGATGAACAAAGAACTCAAAGACTTTATCAGCGGCTATTAGTTGAAGAAGAAAAGTTCAATGAGAGTCGGGACAATTTAAAGGCCATCGAGTCTACACAAAGACGTTTAAATAATAAGATGGATGAGTTGACGGCAGAAGTTACTGAGCTTGAGAGACAAATCAATGATATTGTGATGACTCGTGACTTGCTCGCTCAAGCAAAAGATAGAACAAAGTTCGATCTTATTTTTGCGATTAGAAACGCCCCATTTCTAGATTTCTTAGATCCAACATTAGAAATCCGCCAGATTGTTCTTGAGAATATTACTGACGATCGATATTTCCAACATCCTCCAAAGGTGGATCGTTGTATTACTTGTCACATGTTTATTGATGAGCCTGGTTTTGAAGATCAGCCAAATCCACATAAAACTCACCCTCGCTTAGATCTTATTCTTGGCGAGAACTCACCACACCCGATGAATGAAATTGGATGTACTGTTTGTCACGGTGGTGAAGGGCACAGAGTTAATGACTTTGCCTCGATTCATCACACTCCAAGAGATGAAGCTCAAAAACAAGAGTGGATGGTTAAGTATGGTTGGGAAGAGCCACACCAAGTTCTTGAGCCGATGCTTAAAGTTCAGCATACTGAGTCTTCATGTTTGAAGTGTCACGATGTGGTTGAATACGTTCCTGGTGCGACAGTTCTGAATGAAGGTCGTGAACTGATGGAGAGTTATGGCTGTTACGGATGTCACACTATTCAAGGCTGGGAGCATAAGAGAACACCAGGTCCTAGCTTAAAGAAAGTTGCTTCAAAGATTACAAAAGACTTCTTTAAGAGTTGGGTTTGGTCGCCTAAGAGTTTTAACCCTCATACAAAAATGCCACAGTTTTTTGTTTTAGATAATAACTCTGACGAAGAATCTATTCGCTATGGAATTGCTGAAGTTAACGCTATGGCAGAGGCTATTTGGCATTATTCTGAAGACTATGAACCATTTGCTGCTTACCGTGGTGGAAGTGTAGAACGCGGTAAAGAGCTTATTCGTGAAGTGGGGTGTATGTCATGTCATGGAGTTAAAGGCTTTGAAGATGAGTCTCGAAGAGTCTCTGCGACTGCCGGTCCTTACCTTGCGAACTTAGGTTCAAAGGTTGATGGAGACTGGCTTGTTTCTTGGTTGATTGAGCCACGACATTATCAACCAGATACAATCATGCCTTCATTTAGGCTTTCTGAAACTGAGGCCAATGATATTGCAGCATTTCTATTATCACAAAGAAATGATCGCTTTGAGCGCCTCGAGTTTGCCGAAATGGATCCTGATGCACGAGATGAACTACTTGTAACGTACTTTTCAGCATTCGACACACTTGAAGTTGCCGCTGAAAGAGTCCAGGCGATGACTGATAGAGAGCGAACTCTTGAACTGGGTCATCGATCACTTGGAAAGTACGGTTGTTTCGCCTGTCACGACATTAAAGGTTTTGAAGATCGGGCTCCAATTGGTCCTGAATTAACTCATATGGGCTCAAAGCCGTTAGTTCAGTTTGATTTCGGTGGTCAATACTATGAAGTTGGTGGAAAGACTCGTGATGCGTGGATTCATCATCATCTCTTGAATCCTAGAAGATGGGATGCCCATGTTCACCAAGGTTATAATGAGCAAAATGTCATGCCTCAATACTTTATGTCTGAAGATGAAGCTTACAAAATGACAGTCGCTCTTCTCGGTCAAGTTGATTACAAAATCCCAATGGCCGGTAAGTATCAGATGTCTCCAAATGAAGTCATTGCTGAAAAAGGAAACAGAGTCTTAAATTACTACGGTTGTTTTTCATGTCACCAAGTTGATGGCTGGGGTGGAAATATTCTTTCCATTTACGATGATGTGAATGATGCTCCACCTGTACTTAATTCTCAAGGACACCGAGTTCAAGCTGACTGGCTTCATAATTTTCTTGGTGATGTTCATGAGATTCGTCCATGGTTAAATATCAGAATGCCTTCTTATGATCTAACAAATGATGAGATCAATACGATCGTTTCTGGTTGGATGGCAAGTTCAGATGTTCACCCATTCGAAAATCTCTCTGGGAGTAAGTTTGAGTGGGAGCCAGGAGAAAGAGAAGCTGCTAGACAACTTTGGGAGTCTTACGCATGTGCTAGTTGTCACACTCAGGATGATCCAATGTTTGGTGACCTTGATCCTTCAGCTCCAGACTTGAAATATGTCAAGCGTCGTTTACGTCCTTCATGGGTAAAGAAGTGGTTAGAAGACCCACAAGAAATTATGCCTGGAACTTTAATGCCTGGATTCTGGTTTGATGGAATGAGTACTGATCCAGACATTTTAGATGGGGATCCTGAAAGACAGATTAATGCTCTTACAAAACTATTGTATGAGATGGGCCTAGACTCTTACGGTCCCGGCAAGTAAGTTTGATTTAACGGAGGAAGACAAAAAATGAGTGCACACGAAGCCCATCATGATTCGCCAGTTCCAAAGGATTACGTAGATCCGCAATTTGGTAAGGCCTCTCCTGGAAAAATCGGAATGTGGATTTTTCTGGGAACGGACGCCATGTCTTTCTCCGGATTCTTAATCGCTTGGGCCGTTCTTCGCTCTACGCAAGACTGGCCTAATCCGGTTGAAGCTTTGGGAGGAGTACACCTTCCTGGCTTTATGACCTTCCTTTTGATTTGTAGTTCTGTTTCAATGGTTTTGAGTATCGATCACGCCAAAAGAAACGATCGCCAGGGAATGCTTAAGTGGCTAGCGATTACGATCGGTGGTGGGATTACCTTTCTTGGACTTCAGGTTTACGAATACCAGCTACTTTACTTCCAAAAGGGAATGAGTTTTAGCAGCTATGAATACGGTAATGATCTTTTTGCTTCAACATTCTTTGCTGTGACCGGTTTTCACGGGCTTCACGTTCTAACAGGGGTACTTTATCTCTGTTGGATGTACAAACTTGGGCATGAAGGTGAGTTTGATAACGGGAACTATGATAAACTCGAAATTGCAGGACTTTTTTGGCACTTCGTCGATCTCGTCTGGATTCTCGTGTTTACGTTCATCTATTTAATTGAATAGCGGGTATAGATAATGAAAGCTTTAAACATAATTGCATTCCTTTTCATCTCTTTGTTTTTTATGAACACGGCCATGGCATGTCCTGGCTGTGTTGGATCTGATGGCGGTCAAAGAGATATGTTTGTTGTTTATGCGATTATGGGTTTTATTGGGCTTGTTTATATTCCAATGTTTCTTGTGTATCGACTTATTTTTAAGAATAAAAACTCACATATGATTGGGCGAGACCAGGAGTCAACGACCTAGTAAAAGGCCCAATCTTTATGTCCGATTTCGATAATTCAAATAACACAGTTAATGACAAAGTCGCTTATTCAATTATTGGGTTGGTAAGCACTATTGTGCTTGCGTTTCTTTTTTGGTTGATCTATTTCAAGCAGGCCGCAGAGTCGGCCCATGTCTTTACATCTTATCTTCCGGCCTTAAATGCGCTCTTAAATTCAATCACCACTGTTTTGCTTATTCTGGGATATGCTTTTATTAAGCGTGGATTGAGAGAACGCCACATTATCACAATGTTGATGGCCACTGGTACCAGTGGACTTTTTCTTATTTCTTATATTATCTACCATCACTTCCATGGTGATACTCAATTTTTAACTCAAGGCTGGATTCGTCCCGTTTATTTTTTCATCCTCATCTCACATATTATTCTCTCTATGGTGATGGTGCCGATGGTTTTTGCAACACTTTACCATGCCTTTAGAAAGAACTTTTCAAAACATTTAAAAATTGCACGAATCACATTTCCGATTTGGATTTATGTTTCCATTACTGGTGTGATGATTTTTTTCTTTTTGCAGTTCTTAAATACCTCAGCTTAACGAGACTTTTGAACTCCACCATCAATGCTTATACACTGTGAAGTTATATAGCCACCTTTAGGCGAGGCCAAAAAACAGGCAAGATCGGCCAACTCTTCGGGTTCTCCTAGTCTGCCGGCCGGAACCATAGACTTAATTTTTTCATCACTTAGATTGAGCTGCTTGAGGCGATCTGTATTGGTATATCCTGGTCTAAGAATATTAAAGGTAATGCCATGTGAGCTATACTCATTGGCCAAAGATTTACACAGACCTTCGAGTCCCGCTCGGAGTCCATTTGAAGTCGTGAGGCCGGGAAGTGGTTCTTTTGCTGCAATCGAGGTCACCATCAAAACTCTGCCGTAATTATTTTTTTGCATAACCGGCAAACTTGCATGGAGAGATTCAACAACACTCATCCAAAGTGCTTGAAAGTCAGTCTGCCATTGCTCATAAGAAACTTCTAAAAAATCTCCTTTGGCAGGACCACCAGTGTTTGTGACGAGAATATCAAGACCACCAAGTTTTTCAATCGCTTCAAGTGTCATACGTTCACTTTCTTTAGGCCTTGTGAGGTCTCCACACACATATCCAAAGGCACCAATTTCCTCTGCCGTTTTTTGAAGAGAGCTTTCAGTTCGAGAACAAAGTATCACCTGTGCTCCCTCTGCAATAAGTGACTGGGCAATAGACTTTCCAATACCTGTCGATGAGCCCATCACAAAAGCTTTTTTCCCATTAAGATTTAAGTTCATGAATTATCCTTTTCTCATATATGTTTTTATTTTAGATAAATTGCTTTTCACTGAGGTTAAGCCATTCAAGCGCTGAGCCTGAAAAAAGCGCTTTCCTTGCTTTGTCATCGAGCCATGTTGAAGACTCTATAAGTTTGCCGGGTTCAAGTTCACCGAGTGGAAACGGATAGTCTGTACCAAGACAAATTTTATTAACCCCAATAGTATCAATTAAATACTTTAGTGCACGTTCGTCGTGAACTAAACTGTCGACGTAAAAATGTCCGAGAAAGTCTCGAGGGGGAGTTTTGCAATCAACAGCACATAGATCCGGGCGAACATCATGGCCATGTTGAATTCTACCAATGGTATAAGGAAATGCTCCTCCACCATGGGCGATGGCGACTCTTAGTTTTGGAAACTTTTCAAATACCCCTCCAAAAATGAGGGAGCTGATAGCACGAGCACTTTCTGCTGGCATCCCAACAAGCCAGGGAAGCCAGTAGTCTGGCATATCCGATTGACCCATCATTTCCCAAGGGTGAATAAAAAGTGCCGCTCCCATATCTTCTAGTGCTTCATAGAGGGGAAAGAAATCAGGGTGCGAAAGGTTTTTATTATTGATATGTGTGCCAATTTCAAAACCAGGCATTTTAAGTTCGTTTACACAGCGCCTGGCCTCTTTAATAGAGAGTTCAACCGACTGCATGGGAAGGGTCCCTAGTGCGATAAATTTTTTAGGGGTCTGCGCGACAACTTCGGCCAAATGGTTGTTGATATACTGGGCGACGTAAAGACCATCTTTTGGTTTAGTCCAATAGGAAAACATGACTGGGACAGTGGAGAGAACCTGGATGTCAACGTTGTGTTTTTTGCAGTCCTCAAGTCTTGCTTGTGGGTCAAAGCAATTAGGTTCAACTTTTCTGAAAAACTTTCCAGAGTCCAAAACCATATCGGCATCGCAACAGCTTGGTTTATGAATGAGCTCAATAAAGCCACCGTAACCAAATATATCCTTAAATTTTGGAATCTCAGGAGGAAGAATATGCGTGTGAATGTCGATCTTAAGCACTCCAAGTCCTCCCGTTGACGTGTCCACAGCTTGGGCAAGTGGTATGTTCACTATTATAATAGCGTTCGAAAACGGCCGGAAATTGAGTTTCAATATCTGTCAGCTTGAACTCTTCTTTATACAATTGTGTATAACATTTTTCACAATGCCATTGGAGAGCATCTAGCTCATTTTCCTGTCGGCGTTTTTCGATAACTAGACCAACTGTATTTTCAAAGCGCTGAGGTGAGTGAGGTGTTTTGGGTGGGAGGAGATAGATATCACCTTCACTAATTGGAATATCTTGAATTTTCCCTTCATCATTTATGACTTTTAAAACCATGTCGCCTTCTAGCTGATAAAAAAACTCTTCGGTTTCATTAACATGAAAGTCCGTTCTAGAGTTTGGTCCACCGACGACCATGACAATAAAGCCTTTGTCTTTCCAGACAACTTTATTTCCGACCGGGGGCTTTAGAAGGTGGCGATTTTCATCGATCCATTTTTTAAAATTAAGCGGTTGAAACTTTGTTGTCATAAGTAGGTCCTTTTAATCAATTGTAGCAATACACTTTAATTCAATCGCAATGGGAGTGGGTAAGCAGTTAATTTCAATCGTTGTTCGGCAAGGAGCATTTTCTGGAAAGTACTCTGCCCAAATTTTATTATAAATTTTAAAGTCATCTTTCATATTGGTCAGAAAAACCGTGACATCGACAAGTTGATCCCATGAGCTGCCAGCATCTTCTAAAATAGATTTCACGTTTTTAAAGACACTGTGGCATTGGGCCTCAATATCGTAGTGAAGAATTTCTCCATTACTGTCGAGTTCAACTCCTGGAATCGTTTTCGACCCCTTTTCACGCGGCCCTACTCCTGAAAGAAAAAGTAGATTTCCTACTCTTTTGGCGTGAGGATATTTCCCGACTGGAAGTGGGGCCCGATTCGAATCATGTGTACTGTGCTTGCTTTGATCATTCATAAGGTTACCTTTTTACGAGTGCTGAAAACATATATTTTTAACTTCACTAAAAAACTTAAGGGCCTCCATTCCACCCTCTCTACCGACACCAGAATCCTTAACACCGCCAAACGGTGTGCGCAGGTCGCGAACCATCCAGCAATTGACCCAGACAATTCCAGCATCAACCTGGTTGGCGACCCGATGGGCGCGAGAATAATTTTGGGTCCAGATACTAGCTGAAAGTCCATAGCGAGTTGAGTTTGCCATTTCAATAACTTCTTCTTCAGACTCAAAAGGAATAAGTGTTGCTACAGGGCCAAAAATTTCTTCGCAATTAAGAGCGTGGGTGTAATCGAGACCTTCAATGAGGGTCGGGGCAATAAAATAACCTTCCTGTAAATCAGCTTCTAGATTTTCTGGTCGGCCGCCACCGCATAAAATTCGTCCACCATCTTTTTTTGCAAGCTCAATATAAGACATAACCTTTTCATATTGATCTTTGGAAACAATAGCACCATGCTGAGTGGTCTA
>SKIL01000128.1 GCA_007116425.1 Bacteriovoracaceae bacterium
AAGAATAATTTGGTCTAATTCTTTAGGAACATTGGGATTTATAGAAGAAGGAGCAGGAATCTTACATTCTTGAACTTTCTTTAAAACGGCCAAATCATTTGAGGCCTTAAAAAGTTTTCGACTACAAAGCATTTCCCACAAAGTGATACCGACAGCAAACTGATCGTATCGAGGATCTAGCTCTTCACCTTCAAGATATTCTGGTGCTAAATATGATAACTTCCCTTTAATTGTACCGGCCTGAGTGGACTCTGAATTGGTATCAGCTTTGGCAATTCCAAAGTCAATAACCTTAATTGTTCCATCATAGGTAAGCATCAAATTGTGCGGAGAAATATCTCGGTGAATAATATTCGAAGACTTTCCAGTCAGTTTATCAGTGTACGTATGTGCGTAATGGAGCCCCTGACAAACTTGGGTAATAATATAGGTTGAAATTTCAACAGGAAAAACAAACTTTCGCTCTTTTAGTTTATCTAGATATTCCTTTAAGTTTCGCCCGTCACAGTACTCCATAGCGACAAAAAGCTGACCTTTATGTAGACCATAATCATAAGTCTGAACAATATTCGGATGGATAAGCCCAAAGGTCAGTTTGATCTCATCCATAAACATTGTTTTAAAGGCTTCGTCTTGAGAGTATTGCGGCTGGACCATTTTAATGGCCACTATTTTATCGGCCTGATCACTAAGAAAGCGGGCCCGACAAATTTTTGCCATCCCACCATCGACGAGGTGGTCTAAAATAAGATATCGACCAAATCTTTCTCTTTTCTCAATTTCAGACATATAGCAATTGACTCCTTACTCCAAAGTCTTTTTCGGAAATAAGGCAAAAAAACTAAAGAACTTTGTACCTTTTTTTAAAATTTTACAGAATAAAAAGGCTTAAGGTGGATTGAAAAATTAAATGGTTACAACTCTAAAACCAGGAAAACTCACACTAATATCGTTTTCTTCTAAACAGAGCCCATTTATATCGTACAAACCGAGAGAGAGCTTTTCAATATCTGGATGGTTTCTCAAATGTGATCGAAAGGTTGGGACCGAAATCACTTGGTGTCCCTGAGCGGCCAATTTCTGATAAAAATCTGGACGAGAAATTTTGCGCGAATCCAATGCGTAAGTCAAAATGATATAACTTGAATGGCAACCAGAAAGAGAAGCTCTTTCACTTTCACCAAGCCAGACATAAAATGGAGAATCCTCAGTTAGAGGGTAGTACAAAAAATCAAATAATAGTGTCAACTCTTGGAACCATGATACTCTTTCAAACTTTAAGTTATCACTCCAACGCTGGTTCTCATACCGGCCCCCATAAAGAGAGAGTTCGCCTTGCTTAACGAAGTTTTCAGAGAAACTAGCGCAGCTAGTAATTGTGACAAGAAGCAAAACGAAGAAAACTCTTTTCACTGAAAAGTCCTATTGTTTATTCCATTAATTCTCGACTATTATTTCAAAAAATTTTGATGAAACCAATCAAAAATTTTACTTAAGGCCGCTTCTCCATCAAGATCATGCAATAAATCATAAAATGAATGCTCATATACTTGAGTAGAAAGATACTTTTTGTCTACTCCTTTTAGAAAATGATCGATCGAATGGTGGGCAACAAGATTATATTTTGAAGACTCAATTACAAATAGTGGAAAATCGATAAAGTAGGATGTCTCCCTAACCTCTAAGGCAACTCTCATAATTTCCTCATAAAGCCCCGTAGTTAGAACATCTGTAATAAGGGGATCAGAGTAGAGTTTTTCTACTTCTTTTGTTCGAGAATTAATCAGTCGAAAGTCAATTTTTACCGACCATCGCATCAACTTCATTGGTTTTTCAAAGGCATCAAGAGGCGAGAATAAGCGATTTATAAGCCCAGATTGTCGGGCATTAAACTTAAAGATTGGATTTATTAATACCATTCCCTTAATATGAAAATCTTCCTGATCTTGAAAACTTTGGAAGAATCTTAAAAAACAAATACAGCCTAACCCGACACCAAGAAAAATATAATTTTTTCCGATTGTACCTTGAAGTGAATCTAAAACTTTTTTTATGTCATTTGTATAAGTATCAAAATCATCAACATGGTGCCTTGTACCACCACTTAACCCAAACCCTCGCAAGTCTAACCAAAGAAAATTAACTCTTCCTTGTATCATATCCGGCGCGAGCTCCTTAATCATACGGTATCTCTCGTGATAATCATACAAGTCATGAAGAATAACTATTGTTGGGTCGTTTTTTGGGTTAGAACTTTCAGATAACTCTAAACGATAAAATAAACTGTCTCCTCCATTAGGCCGAGAAGGATCAGGCATAATATGTGATGTGATGACCCTAGAGGATTTCACACAAAGACCTTAATGTTTTTCAAGATATTTTAAAATCGCATCATGGGCCTCTTCAGCTAGACCTTTAAACTTTAAAGAGAAACCATGTCTTCCCTCAAGAACTCTCACGATCTCTCCTTTTGCGACGAAACCATACTCAGAGTTATCAGGGTGAACGTTAATAGAGACTTCTTCTCCAATATCACCGGGGAAATCAGAAACTAATACCTGTAATCCCCCTTCTGAGACATCTCGACAAACTCCTTCGTAAACTTCTTCATTATCGTGAAACAGTATTCTTGCAACAAAAGGTTTGCGATTATTCCTGCGTCGATCCTGGTCTTCAATTTTTGGAGGCAAAGGTGTTAGCTGAGCATAAATCGGTAAGTCTCCTAAGAACTCCCAATCATCCATTCCTGGAATAAAGATAAGGGTTTTTTCATTTATTCGATTTTCCTTAAATGCTCTTTGAATTTCCTGAATATTATATGGGCCATACTCCTGTTCTTTACATCCTCTATCAATACCAATCTTTACAGAAATGATTCGATCATACTCATCAAGGTTATCCCACTCAATCACTCTTTTTCTCAGGGGTCCAATATTGGAACTTAAGTTGTGCTGCTCTTTCTGATCTTCTACCTGATCATCTACGTTATAGTCACTCTCAACTTCGACATTCTCAATATCGGTTTTAGCGTTTAGGATATGAGAGAGCTCTTGAACGGATGCCATCTGAACCCAATTTTCAAAACCTTTACGCCAAACATAGCTTTCATGGTCCAATTGCCCATTCAATACGAGCTCTTCTAGTTCACTCTCCTCAACTGGGCCAACTCTCTCGCTTCCCTTCACATAATACCAGCTAACCATGAATTTCTCCCTCTCAATGTTTCACAATATCTTTATTGTAAACCTTTGAAATAGCGTGCCAAGATGTGGAAAATTTTCCGCATATAATGAGTAAAAGCTTAAGTTTTCTGCATAAAAAACCGATAACCTAGGAGATCGATCAAATGTGCCTTAATTATTGGTTAGTATTATAAGAAGTAAGAAGCATGCAAATTATAAATTTTAAAACCTTTTTCGGAATTATTATCAGTGCTCTACTTTTAAGCTCATGTGCTGATGAGCTTTTTTCACCGTCTAGAAATATCACAAATCAAAATATCCCTCTTCCTGAGAAGTCAACCTATAGCACCTGTTCAAACTTCACTCATATAAAGCCTCAGGTTGACTTTCTTTTCATCTGGGACAATTCCACAAGTACTTACTTTATCAACGAAGAGACAAAGCGCGCTCTTAATAATACTCTTGATCTTATATCGAGTAGATTTGATTACCATGTTATGGTCGCACCTCTCATTGGAACCGGTAATAATAATGCCTTCTTTATGAGTGAAACACCTGATGGACTAAGCAGCAACGTTTTGAATAATTTAAAAGTTGACAGATCCCTGGCCACTCAAAAAATCACCTCAATGCCAACGGGCTACGGAAGTAATGAAATGGGCCTTCAGCGGGCGGTTGACCTTCTCCGAAATAATAGATCAAATGGAATATTTAGAGAAAATGCTTATACAATGATCGTCATCATGTCGAACACAGATGATACATATGGAAATACTTCTGACCTTGATGACCCAGTACTTAGACAAAATTATTTGAATGCGCGAAAGCATGACTTACTATGTTTAAGAGGTAACTACTCAGGTAATTGTTCCGGAGGAACTCTAAACTCACAGCAAATGCGCTTTATGTCTATAGTTCTTCAAAATCACCCTAATCACTGCTCGAGTGTTTCCATTGGCCGACAAAACTATCTCTATCGTTGGATGTCTCAAGAAATTTATTACTCTCCTTATACTGACGGGAGATCTATGCCATCTGACCAGTTTGCAAACTCAGGTAGTCCAGACAGCTATGATATCTGTAACCAATCAAACTTCTCCCGAATTTTTGATGGTATAAACAACACGATACAAGACCAAGTTGTGAAACATAAGTATAATTATTGGCCAGTCGCTCTAGATGGTGCTGCTCCAATTGATCCAAATGAAATTCGTATTCAAAAAAATACAGGAGCAACATTTCCACAACTCACTCCACCTGTTTCATCAGGACAAAGTGGATTTACTTTTCAAAATACTGTTCAAACTGTAAATACAAGATACGAACCAACACCAGGAGAACCTTTCACAGGGTATGTTGTACAATTGTATGGCGATGCTCGAGTGACTTATCCAGAGTGCCTAACAGTGACAACTCAAACACCAAAAGAATACTACGGCTATATTCACTTACACTCAAAACCGCAAATTGATAGTATTGAGTTGCGTATTAATGGTGAGAATATCCCAAGAAGCACTTCTAATGGTTGGGAAGTTATGACAGATACAAGTGGACAACCGCGATATTTTGACAGTCTAAACATGCGCATTCAAGGCCCAACTAACGACAACCCAAAAACTCCCGGAATGGTTAAATCTGGTTACTTTTTAAAGCTTTATGGAGATGCCATTTACTCCAATGGGGCCAATATTCAACTCAGTTATTTACCAGATGGAAACTGATAAAAAAGTCTTATCCTTTATGCTGAGACTTGCTTTCATTAACTCTTTTCACTGCGTTCATTATAAGTAAAGCAGGATAAATTTTTCTAAGCTTCTGATAGTGAACTTTACCAAAAATCTTATTACCTTTATCAATAATAAGCTCTTTTGCTAAGCTAGCATCAACAATCTCTCGATAATGATCCTTATCAATTCCCTCATTAGCTAGTCGATCCAAAATTTCAGTTAAATCAACAGAAACAAACTCTTCGGTGGCCGTATTTCCGGCCAACTCATTTATAATTGTCTTTACAAACTTAATTGCCTTATCTGTTAATTGTATTTTTTTATCATCTTCTAATAGCCTCTGCCCATTCAAAAAAATCATTATTGACCTTAAGACACCTATGTCCCTGATGATCAGATTGTTGGGAAGATTGCTTTGATCATTAGCAACAGTTAAAAACCCTTCATTTTCTAATAATAGACGAAACTCTTCTAACTTTACTTCTGAAGTACCATATATATCGGATGCATAAAACTTTATGACAGAGTGATGGAGCATAACACCACCATCAACTGATTCACCATGGGCCTTAAAGGCCATAAAGAAAGTTGTAAAAAGTTTTACAATATCAGCATTATGGAAAAAAACATAATCACCACTTCCCCCACCTTTAGCGTATCCAAGAGAGTTTGACTCCAATTGCTTTAATTTATCATTAGTTGTTCTTAAGCGATCTGCTAGAGTTTGAATAATTGTCTTAAACCAGGGGTTTAAACCACTCATGGTTTTCTCAAACGCTTTAAAAGAGATTTCAATAATTTCAGTCGTTACAATTGCGGCCGCTGAACAACTTCTACGAGAAGACTTCTCATCAAAATAGGCCATCTCTCCAATCACCTCTCCAGACCTCAAGATGGCAATCTCAATGAAGCCTCTTCCCTTAGGGCGATACAGTCGGAGTTGTCCCTTTTGAATAATAAAAAGCGATTCGGCCGGGTCATTCTCATTAAAAAGAACTTCACCGGGAGTCAATCGCTTAATTCCAGATTTCTTTTCGCCTTGGGGTTTTGCTTCTGCGCCCATTAAATTTCCTCTTCCTGAAGATATTCAAAAGTTGTAGTGAGAGACCTCATTTTATCATAAGGAGGTCTCCCAACTAAAGAAGTTTAGCGAATTTTTTCAACAATTAGTGCTAAGGCCTCCCCACCACCGATGCAAACGGAGGCCATACCATAACGGGAGTTCTTCCTTTCAAGGGCATTCATCAAAGTCACAATAATACGTGCTCCAGAACAACCAATAGGGTGTCCTAGGCTAATTGCGCCACCGTATATATTCACCTTGGAATAATCGAGTTCTAGATCTTGCACTGTGGCCATCGTTACGGCCGCAAAAGCTTCGTTAATTTCATAAAGATCAATATCATTCCAAGAAAGTCCACTTTTATCTAATGACTTCTTCATCGCCTCAACTGGAGCAGTTGTAAACCATGTTGGATTTTGAGCATGTGAAGCATATGAGACAATTCTAAAATTTGCCTGATCTTTATACTCTTCACCACCTAGAACGAGTGCGGCCGCTCCATCGTTAATTGTCGAGGCATTCGCAGCGGTAATTGCGCCATTCTTATCAAATGCAGGACGTAACTGAGGAATTTTATCAAACTTTGCCTTCATCGGTCCGTCATCAGAATCGACCACAATGTCGCCTTTCCGACTTGGTACACTTACAGGTTCAATCTCAGATTTAAACACTCCATCTTCAATCGCTTTTTGTGCACGCTTAAATGATTCAATCGCAAATGCGTCCATCGCCTCTCTACTAAGTTTATACTTTGAAACACACTCTTCTGCGCAGTTCCCCATTGCACGATCGGAGTAAACGTCCCATAGTCCATCCCACTGCATCGAATCCTTCATTTGGGTAGCACCAAATTTAAACCCAGAACGAGAACCAGGGAGAAGATGAGGGGCCAAAGACATATTTTCCATTCCACCTGCAACGGCCAACTTGTTGTCACCAGAGCTTATTGATTGGGCCGCTTGGATAACTGTTTTCATTCCAGAGCCGCAAACCTTATTCACAGTTGTACAAGGAACAGATTCAGGCAATTCTGCAAAAAGAGCGGCCTGTCTTGCTGGCGCTTGCCCAACACCAGCAGAAATCACATTCCCCATAAATACTTCATCAATTTTATCAGCGGAAACACCGGCACGCTTTAAGGCACCGCGAATCGCCACAGAGCCCAAACGAGGGGCCGGAACACTTGAGAGAGGGCCAAGAAAAGTTCCACTTGGAGTCCTAGCTCCACCTAAAATATAAACACTCATAATTTCATCCTTTTACAATAAATTAGAGATGGTTTAAAAAAATTAGGTGCATTTAACCATACTGGGCCCTAAGTGGGAAGAAGCCCTTTGTCACAACTCTATGCGCGCTGGGCCATTTGTAAATCGGCAGCAAAGCGAGTGCTTTCATATTGGTTACTCAAGTTTAACTCTATCGTTTGAGGAATAACTCCTCGCCAGTCACTCACAAGATCAAAGCTTTGGATGCTATAGTGATTCCACTTACCAGCAATATTTAGTGATATTTTTATACTCTTAAGTGAGTTCAGCCACTCCCTAGTAATATGGTGATCAGCTGGCCCATCAAAAACAAGAAATCGTTCATTCAATGCGCAGAGGTCCCACTCACAAAAACCACCAAAGCTCTCATCAAAATCAAAGTTTACCTTGAACTTAAGATGGTCGACTGGATAGAGCTTGGTTTTGAGAATTGAAGTCAATTTTTGATAA